>NZ_CP075096.1 GCF_023035295.1 Borrelia coriaceae | reverse complement strand
TATATAATTTGTTATTAGTACATAAGTATTTGGCTAATAATAATGAACAAAGTTTCCTCAAATAAAAACATAGCTACCTCAATTCTATACATAGTTGCCATGAAAATGCACAAAGTTGTCTCTTAAGATTTTTTATTTTTATGAGTTGCACCTAAAATGAGCAAAGTTGCCACAAAACTATACAATAGTTGTCCCGAAAATATACCAAAGTTGACATTTTTTTATATTCAAATCCACTACGGACTAATTCACAATAAAGCCCAACAAAATTACGTCTTAATATCAAATAGTACAAAACCCAATAACAAAAATCTTACTATCTCTAACTTTACAACAGATAACATTCTTTATAACGTACAGGCAAATCAAATAATAATTTAAAACTCTCATAATATTTTTTATATCGATTTTTAAGTTATTAATAATAAGCAAAAAAATTTTCTAAAGCATAAATTTTGAAAAATGCTTTAGAAAAAATATTTATATTTCACATAATTTTATTACTTACTTTCAAGATCCATGACAGTATACATATTGATATTTTTTTGAACTAAAATTCATGCAAAAATGTACTAACTAAAAGTATACAATCGAATACAAATATATACTAAGTGATAGTTAAAATTTAAACCAAATAAAATATCTGTATTTATTTAAATCAATTAAAAATATTTTTTACCTCTATTCACTTGCATTGTTACTATAAATAGACTATCCTTCTACTAAGGTTAAAGAATGTTAAAATTAATACTGCTCATCACTATTACAACTAACACATTCTCTATATGTGAAAATATAAAAAAAGAAAACACAAAATATTATGATTATGATAAATACCGCTACTTAAAAAGAAAACTAGTTCGTGTAAAAAACTGGAAAACTAATTTTAATAACTTGACAAATTTAGGAGTATACTTCACACACCAAATCGAAAAGATTAAATCTGTACTTAGCCTTTCTGATAAAGAATTATCTCTAGAATGTAAATACAAGCCAAACAGTAACACATGTACCCCACTATCAAACAATGTAGCATTTCGATACCACGACATAATTAAACATTACCACACATTTATTAATACTCTCAAACATAAAAATCTTGACCAAGCTGCTTATATCATATATGAAATAACTGAATTGGGAGCGATATTAAGTCATACAAGCGAAACTATAGTCATGTTCAATTACCCTAGGATACAAGAATTCTTAAAACGTTATAACAAATATAAGCCCATTTTCATAAAACTTAAAGATATTTATTCAAAGGCAAAACATGATTACAACTTAACTCTCAATATACTTACACACAATTATACTGACAATAATTTCTGCAAATTTATGCTTAAATTCGTAGAAACTCATAAACTCGTTACTCATGTGTATTTCAACATGGATAACCTTCGCTTTAAATGCATAGACAGTGGATCATCAATACCAGAAAGCATCAATCCATATTGCACCAAATTAACATCCACAATATTATAAAACATAAAAATTAAATATCCATACCCTAATCCATCCATATCCTTTATTAAGTACCTAAATATTCCAAATATATATTTTAATAAATATTTTTATTACTAATATTCAAAATAAAGTTTATATCAAAATATACTCACTAAAAATATATAACTGAATACAGAATATATACTAATTTATATTTAATATTTCTTAATACAGACTAAAAAAATTATCTAATAATCTATGCTAAACAATATTTTATACTCTCTCTATTATACTAAACACTACTGCACTATTCGCTATTAAAAATCGTATTGACTTAAAATAGTATATTCTCCTTCTTATATTAAATATCAAATAAAAATTTATAATTGGAATAATATCCTTATGTTAAATCCTTAATACAACATAAATGCCTACCAATAAGTTTCTACTATTCAATATCAAGCTCAACCCATCTACAAATACAATCATATACACCACTAATCGAAAGCATTTATTACATAAATAAATACTAAAATAATCAATTAATCTATTAAGTTGATTACAACCTTCAAAAGAAAGCCCTTCAAAAAATTCAAATCAACCAATTCTCAGAAACGTATTATCATCATGCTTCATATAAATTATTAATTTACAATCAAAGATTAACACTAATAATTCACTTAAATATTAAGGCTATAAAACCTCCCAAAACTGTTAACCATAATGCAAAAGTTAGTCCAAAGATCCACTTATTATTCTTTTCTAAATTATTAATTTTAATATCAAGTTCATTAAATTTGACATCAATCTTATTATCTAGATCTTTTATATCTGACTTTAATTCACTTCTTACATTTTCTATCTTATTATCTAGATCTTTTATATCTAATTTTAATTCACTTCTTATATTCTCTATATTTACATTTAAATTAATCTCTAAATTATCAACCTTATTATCAAGGTCTTTTATATCTGATTTTAATTCACTTTTTACATTTTCTATCTTATTATCTAGATCTATCTTGACTGCCTTAATCTCAGATTGTAAAAGTGCCTCAACCTTGTCAAGCATAAGATTAAACGTATTTTCCAAATACTCAAGGTCTTTATACGTAAGCTCATTTTTATAATATCTGTAAGACAGATCAATAGCAATCTCCCTATTAATCCCTGCTTTAATTAGCTCAGATATCACCATCTGTTGCGTAATTACGGATTGTGCAAGTCCCATAAAACTCTCCTTATTTATTATATAATATATTATCCACTATAAGAAACTTATTTTACTAAAATCAACAGTTTTGATAAAAAGTTTAAATATTCAAAAAGAGGAAATAAACAACTTAAAGATTTAATTAAACTCACTCTTGATACGCTCATCTTTCTTGCAATACTCACTTAAGCTTACATTTTCCTAAAATATACACAACATAATTATATCAAATAATTTGTATTAACCTAATATGATTAGGTTAATACAAATTAATAAATAAGTTCACAAAAAATTATATTTAATCAACATAAACATTACAATAAAATAATATCTTTTACAAAAGAATTATATATAAATCGCAAAAAAAGAAATTTATTTTTTAAATATAAAGATTAAATATAAAAAAACTGAAATGGGTAAAAATTAGCAATATTCTTAAGTATATTGCTACTATATTGTCACAAAGAATATAAATGAGTATCGAACAACACTACTAAAGCTCAGTCTCACAATCAAGATAGTAAAAAGTTGAATAACTTACAAGAAAAAATGCTCAAGAAACACAAAAAAAATTATCACTTCAACCACTGATGAATAAAAGGAGTTTTACTTTTTTAAATGCATGTTTTAAAAAGTAATTAATAAAGCAAACAATTAAATTGGCAAGTATCAAAAACGATAACAACAGAAAATGAACAAACCTTGTAGATTGGCTTCTGCAAAACTTATTTAAACAAATTAATACTTTTAAAAGAAACTTATGACCCCTTAAAAAAGGAGGACAAGCCAAAGCACTTTATAAAAACTTCAATCAATACATAAGCAATACTATTAATTATAAAGCACAAAAAATAACTGCAACAACGATGGTAAATACGAAAATATTAATAATAAAATAGAACAGTTTTTTAGGTGTATTATGGATAACATAGCTTAAAACTTACTCATAAAGAGATATTTGAGACTCTTATAAATAAATTTATATGCAATGAGAATAATAATCAACACTCAAAAGGACTTACTATAAATTGCCAATAGAATAGATCATAAAATAAGGTAAATGAATATGAAATAAATTAATTTTATTTGAGTTTTATTACCACTAATAGTAGACGAAGTAAACAAAAGTTTACTAACATCGATCAATAACAAAAAAATAAAAGTAAGCAAAAAAACAAATAAAATAGAGCTTAGTAAAAAACTCTTAACAGAACCCTTTACTAAGCTCTAATGGCCCTAATATCGTTCACAAATATAAGTAAAGTTTAAACAACAATACTTAACAATAAGTATAAGTTACTTTTTAAAGAAAATCAATTCTATTGTTAACAAATACTAATTTTTTTATTCAATTAGAAAGAATGCAAACATACATTTGATTTATATTGATTATATTTTGGTATTTTTATATTTTAAAAGTTTATCCTCTAAAAACTTTTTATCATTTTGAAACATATCTTCTAAAATAAAGCTAGTAAACTTTGAACTTCTCTTATAAAAATCATAGGCTTCTTGACTTTTAAGCTGAAATCTTAATGGTTTTAGTGGAGTTTTCCCTGATTTTTTGAATTTCTCACTTTCTTTAATTTTAATAAAGTTTAATGTTTGATTAAACCCATTCTCAAGCAAAAATCTTTCTTCTAAAATTCCGTCTTGAATAGCAGATGCTATCTTTAAATAATTATATGCTTGTGATTTTGCTAAACTGTATACTTTTGAAAAGTCAGTAAAGCTTTTATAACCGTCTAATTTATAATATTCTTTTTCCTTGATCTCTTGCAAAATATACATAGTTTCTATTTTATTGGAAATATCCTCTTTTATATTGTCCTTTAATTTAATTTTTAAAAGATTAAACCTTTCTTTTGCTTCATCCACAATACTATCATCCACTATTAGAATAGAACTTTTTTCATTGTCTAAATTTCTAGGATTAATTGATATTTTCCTATCTTTTTCTTCTTGCATTTGCAAACCTCCTTAATTTATTTAAGTTTCCAGTAGTGGAATTTTTTTAGAAAAAACTAAAATTTATTAGTATAATTTTTCTGTACTTTAATTAATAAAGCGTTTAATATTTTTTTATATTCTTCTATATAATCTTTGTTAAGATCAAAAGTTTCATTTCTTGCAAGTTTCCTATTCAAATCTTCTCGTTCATTTACAAGTCCCAAAAATCCTTTTCTAGATTGTAAATATTCTAACAGTTCTCTATGAGTATTATTTTTTTTAAATCTGGTTATAATAAAGAAGATCGGTATTAATCTTTTCAATTCTTTAATAAAAAATTCTAATAGATCATAACTTTCAAGTGTCCATTTTTCAGATGTCATCGGAACTATTAAGTAATCAGTGGTACATAAAGCACAAGTTAAAGTAAAATCCAAGCTTGGATTAGTATCAATCAGTACGTAATCATATTTTGATTTTAATTTTTTTAATTCTCTACTTAGCTTAAGCTCAATGAAAGCATGTCTATTCCTACAATAAAATTCTCCGTTAAGAGTATGCAACGTTAAATAACTAGGTATTAATTCTAAATTATTACTAATATGAACAATTGATTCAATTATATCCAAATTGTTTTTTATAACTTCACATATATTTTTTTTTCTTAGGTCTATGCTCTGATCCTTTATTTTTTCGTAGAAATAACTAGTAGTAGACGCTTGTGTGTCCATGTCTATTAGAAGGACCTTATATTCTTTTGCCAATAAAGTTGCAAGTACAATAGCACTTGTACTTTTTCCAACTCCACCTTTGATTGATGCAACTGTTATTACTTTTGGTTTTTCTCTATCCATTTAGTTATAATTCCTCCATCCGGTAGGTTTTTATTGTAAAATTTATATACTTGTCTTTCTAATTTTACTAACATATTAATTAAAACTTTATAGTATTGTTTATGTGTCACGTCTTTTCTAAGCAAATAAGCAAGCCTTCTTAGATAGCAAAATACACTTCCTTTTTTAAATTTGAATTCTATATAGTACGCTTTTGACAAAATATACGATTTGGTAACACCATTTTCTTGATATTTTGTTAGAATATTCTTTATTGGTTTTCTATATCCATAACGAATGCCTAAAAATTTATCTCCTTCTTTTATAGGAAATAAGTGAAAATATTCTATTTTATTCTGATTAAATAATCCCCTAAATGAAATAAAAAATTTATGTCTTCGATTTTCTTTTATCTTGAATGTATATAAATCCATCATGATTTTAGTATGGTATATTTTTCTATCTTCAATTTCTTCTATTTTGATAAAGAGAGGTTTTTCTTCTTTTTGTATTAGTTTTATTTTTTTCTTTTCTAAGTTTTCTAACTTGCAATTCATAATAAATTCCTAAATAGTAGTTTGTTTAAGTTCCTTATGATTTAAATAAATTTTTTGTTTTTTTATTAATTCTAAGATGTTATAGTAGTATTGATTATTAAATATTTTGCTATACCCTAACTTTTTCTGTTGCTTTAGGTATTGTTTTAGTATTGGTATTAAGGTGTTAATTTCTACTTTAGGACGCAGTTGTTCAAGTAATATGCTGAATATATTGTCTTTAATTAATGAAGTATCTGTCTTGTTAACGGTTTTTTTAAAATGATTAACAATTTTATTTAAATCTTCATATTTATTATGCTCCAAAATGAAATGTGGTTTGTTTTTGTATTTTTCATATTCGAGCTTTATTTTTGTGTCTAAAATTATTTCGTTATATCCTTCTTTTTTTAAATTTATTTTTACATTTTCAAGTATTGATAAAAGTTTTTCTTGTTTTTCTTTGAGAGACATGTGATTGTTATTAACTTTTTCATGTTTCTTGCTATAGTCTTTTTTGATAAGATTTTCAGAACTTTTTAGCATTTTTAACAAATGAATTTTTGTATTTTTTTTTAAATTTAAGTTTAAAATTTGCAAGAAGAGATTTGTTTTGAAGTTGCATTTTCTTGCGTACTTTTTTGTTTGTAGGTCTTCGATTTTGCTAGTGAGTTTTTCCTCTTCTTTTTCTTTATTATTATTATTATTATTATTACATTCTGATTTTTCTACATTCCTCTTTTTATCATATTTTATTTTAAGGTAATCATTTACACGTTTCTGAAATTTTTCTTCTTTTTTAACTTTGAAATATTCATTTATTAATCGATGACATTCCTTTTTAGGGTATTTAAGTTCATAGTAGACTTCAGTCCCCATGTTGACACCCAAATGTCTGTAATAATTGTTAGTTATTTTAAGTTCTTTGTTTAATTGATATAAGTATTTTTGTAGTGTTTTTATAGTGGTTTCTTTTCCTCCGTTGCGTTTTAAGTTTCCATTAAAATAGTAAAGTAAATTGTTTTGCGTGTATTTTTTATGTTTTTGATTTGTATAGTTGATTGTTGAAGTTAGTACTATTAGTTTATGTTGATATTTGTTTTGATATGTTTTAAGCTTTTTAGCTTGTTGATTTTTCATCGTTTAAACCTCTTTATTATACTTGCGACTATATTTGTTATTATTTAATAATAACTCAATTATTATGAATAAGTAAATCATAATTTAATAAAAAATAATTTTTATTTCCAAATTTATTAAAAATAACATAAGAGGTGGCACATAATTATGAAGATTAAACTAAAAATTTATTTTTTATTCTTTTTTTGTAATAATGGAGTAGAAAAATTTGAGAAAAAAATCAATACTTATCTTCACTTGCTAATTTATTAGTTAATGACTTATTAGATGTTTTTACTTCTTTTGGAATAGGTTCGTGAATATTTTGGGTTTCAATTTTTTATAGAAAATTTGAGGTTAGAATATTTCTTATTAAAAAGATTAAAGAGACTGTACAAAAAAATGAAAGAAGCTTTTGAGAGAATTGTTATTGATATGAAGAAAGGAAGTAATCCTACTGCTGTTACAGTTGATGCCATTGTAAGCAAATTATTGAATGAAAACTTGATAATGTAATTGAAGCCGTTCAAGAATTGGTAAGCGGGGTTGCAAGTAGTGTTGTTATTTAGAGTGATGTTTTATAAGGTATTTATATTATTATTTTGTTATAAAATGATAGCTTAGTTTAAAATTTTCAATTTTAAGTATTAATTTCTTGAAGTTTACAAGTTGTTAAGTCAATTTGATTTTGAATATCAATTGTATAATGAATCACTCGAATAACCTTTTCAAGGTGTTCAATTTCATCAATACTTAATTCTCTGCCTTTTCTGTACTTTAAATAATTTTTAATTACTTGATAATTTCCGATAACAAATTCATATACATTGCAAGGTACATGTGTAAATTTGCTGTTATTATTATAACTAAGTTCTTTTGTTTCTTTTAGGTATTCAATTTTTTGTACAATATGTTTTTCATTGCTGTTTGATATATGCGTACCAATACTTTTATCTAATTTATTCGTATTTTTTAGTAAGTGCGCGTTTATTAAGTTAGTTCCTAAATGACTAAGTTTTTCAAAGGTTTCAACTGAATCTACAAAAATGATTTTTGGAAAATCTATTTTTAAAAATTCATAAAATTTAACTCTATAGATATTTGAATTGAGTATTGCATAAATGTACCCTAATATTTCTTGTGGCTTAAATTGTTTAGGATATTTATCATTAATAAATTTTCTAAAACTTTCTTTGAAATTTTCTTTTAGGGAACTTTCTAAAGATTTTTGTTCTTCTGTAAGAAATAATGGAAAAAAATAAGATTTACTGGAAATACAATCTCTATTGACAAGGATAGAAGAAATGAAAGCATGTTTAAATCTATTTGTTGACAGGATTCTTGTTGTAACTAAACCTATATTATTATCAATATTTAGTATGTGTTTCATTATTTTATAACATGGACAACTTACAACACCTTTGCTGTTAGTGTAGTAAGTAAATCTATTATCGAATGGTTTATAAGCTATATTTTTAACATACTTTTCATCTATATTTGTAGCTTTTAAAAATTGTTGAACAATTGGCAATCTCCAATCTCTAGAGTCTTTTTTTAAATCATATTTATTTCTTGCGGTTTGTTCATCAAGGTAAGCCAAGTCATTTAATTTATTTAAAAGTTCTTCTTTGGTGAAATCAATTGCTATTTTATCTTTTTGGGTTTCTACTCCAATTTTATATTCCTTAAATATCTCTTTAATTGAGATTCCTTCTTTATAAGAATTTTCATCATCTAAATTGTTTTTAACAAAGAAGTAATAAGGAGTTTTAACATTAAGTTGTTCAAATTCAATACTAAAGATATCATTTGTATTTAAAAATTCATATTTTTTCAATCTCTTTCCTTTAAGGCTCTTGTAAAAGACATTAGCAAATGCATGTTTCTTAGTTGAATCTTTATATTTAACAAATATACTAATCGCCACACCTGTTTGTATATCAAATACATTTTCATCATTATTACCATCATCTGTTTGTTCTTTTTTCCTTAAGTTACCATGCAAATTAATAATATAAATTTCATCGAAAGTTTTAAGTAAATGATATCTCATTCCTCTAAATATTATATTATCTAAAAATCCATTATTAGTAATAATACCTAATAAACCTTCATCAGCATTTTCAATCTTATGTTCTGAAAATCTAATAAATTTTACATAATCATCATTTAATGAAATTATTGCCTTTTCATTGAGTGGTATATTGTCTATTGTTTTATAACTTTTAATTAATTTTAGGATATAAGCATTATTATTCTTTGATCCTGCATTATAAGGAGGATTGCCGAGAATTACCAAAATGGGTTTGTTTTTAATCTCATTAACAAGTTTATTCTCTTCACTGATTGCAGGGAAAAAGGCTTTGAAACTTTCTTGATTTGAAACAGGTGTTAAATCAATAGTATTTGTTAAGAATATTTGTGATCTTGCCTGTTCGCTTTCAAATTTGAAATTACAAACCTCTCTTAGGTATTGAGATAATTTCAAATGAGCAACCGCATATGGAGCCATTAAATATTCAAAACCGTATATATTCTTAAGCACATGTTCATTGATGTAGTCTTTTTGTTTTCCGGTTTGCTTTGGAATTTCTTTTAAAATGCATTTAATGACTTCAAGCAAGAATGTACCAGTACCAGTAGCAAAATCTAGCACAGTGACCTTATTCCTATTTGCAAAACCATTCTCTAAATTAAAATTGCGTTTTAAAGTTTTATTCAAACTACTCACAATAAAATTAACAACGGAGTGTGGTGTGTAATATACCCCCTTACTTTTTCTTAAGCTTTTGTCATATTTAACTAAAAAGTCTTCATAAAAATATAGATATGGGTCTTTTGTATGTTCACCATTTGAGTTTTTATTTTGAGTAAATGAAAATTGCTCAAAAATCGTCTTAGAATCAATGTTATTAACAATATTAATAAGTTCTTCTAAGATCCATCTTATATTACCATATTCACTACTAATTGCAATATTATCAATGAGTTTTAGTATATCTTGTATTAATGTAAAATTATTAGGTATGAATTTTTTAATATTGTCAAAATCAATTATTAAATTATTTGTATTATTTAATTTAGCAAGAAAAAATCCATATGTAATAGTTTGTGCAATTGAGTCTGCAAACTCGTTAACTTTAAGCTCATTGTTATATATATTCTCCTTAATGATATTATAGGTGCCTACTAAAGTACTTTGTTTTTTTAAGTCTATATACAAATTCAAATGTTGTTCTACTAAATCTTTTAAAGTTTTTGTTCTTTTTGCAAGTAAACTAGCTAACTTTTCAACGTTTTCGATTTTTTCAACAGAGGTTTTAAAAAATTCGTTTAAAATACTTATAACTGTGTCTGATTTAGTTTGATCGATTTTTGTATTGATTTTTTCTAAATCAGTTTTAAATACTAAAACTTCTCTTAAGTTAATATTTCCATTTTTTATCCATATAAACTCAATATAATTTGTAAGTAAAATATTATTTGATAATTGTTTGTATTTGTCAATTTGAGGGCTCTTTAATGTGTCATCCAAATTTTGTTCAATTTTTTTTACTTCAATATAGCCTATTATGTTTCCGTTATTTCTAATAATAAAATCGGGAGCGCCTAAACTTTCTTTGTGGCGCTTGGGTTCGTGTTGAATTTGGATGTTTGGATTTGGTTTAATTTCATTAAGCAGCTTTTCCAAATATGCTCTATCAGTAAATTCTGTCTTATCTTCTATAGCAGTGTTTTTTAGGTTATGTATGTATTCTTTAATTAATTTTTTATCCATTCATATAGTATGGCTTTTACTTTAAGTTTTTTCAAATTTTTTTGATTTTTACTAATTTTCAGGTTAGAAGTCTTAAACTTGTGATGTTAGGCCTTATAATATAAGAAAACATTAGTACGTAAAAGGGGTAGAGTATACTTTATAAATTTAAGGTGTTTAAGAGATGTGATGAGTGTATTCTTTCTTTTGTGATTTTGATGTGCGATACTTAATTGCATTGTTCTTGCTTAAATGACTTTTAACATTGATTTAAAAATTATTACATTTTTAATCCATTGTTCTGAAATATGCTTTTACGGTGTTTTTAATTTGTTTTTGCTGTTAGTATTATTTGTGCATTTTTCAAGATCAGTGTGTACATGTTTAAATGTGTCTGTGATCTTAAATTTATCGAAACTTACAAACTTATTGAGTCTTTAATAGGGATAGTTATTAAATAATTTATTAAAATTAATGTTCATCATACCCCTGTAACTATTGAAGCTAAAAATCAATACTCGGAATTAGTCATACATATATGACTAAATAATAAAGTCATTTAAAAGGAAACACTTCTCTTGAAGAGGGGGCGGTTTCCCTTTTGTTATATGTGGCCTCTTTAGTTAAAGGAAGGGAAAGTAGGATGCGGCAAAACAACACTCATAAAAATATTAAATTAAGAAGTATTTGTGCAACATTATTTATCTCTCTATTCCTTTCTTGTAATAGTGGAATAGAAGAACTGCAGAAGAGAAATACTTTCTTTGATTCTTTCCTCAAAATAGGTAATAGTTTTCAAGAAATATTAGGTTTCTTTGGCAATACTATGGGAGATGCATTAGAATTTGGTTCTATTAAACCTGATGATAATAGAGATAAGGTAGGAAAACACTTTGAAAAAGTAGGAGAGGGCTTAAAGAATACTAAGACTAAATTAGATGAGTTAGCAATAAAAATATCTTCTACTCCTAATGCTGATACTAAAGGTATTGAGGATTCAATTAAAGGAGCAAATGATGTTTTTGATCAACTAATTAAATCTGTAAAAAAATTAGCTGGGGTAACTAAAGCGACTGATAAGATTGGTGAGGTTAATATAACTAATGCTAATAAAGGTGCACCTCCTGCTGATGTCAATATATTTATTGAAGGAGTTCAAGAAATAATTGACACTGCTACTACCAAGTCTGGTGTAGAAATTGGAAAAGGAACTGATGGTGATCAAGTACCACATAAATCTGGAGCTGATGCCACTGCTGCACTTGTTGGTAAAAATAGTGCTAAAGCTGATGCTAATGCTGGTTCTCTATTAGCTGAAGTAGTATCAAAAGCAGATCCATGGGCAATGATTAATAAGATTAAAAGTGCTACGAAGACTGGTGCTGCTCTTAATCAAGACGATAATAATGAAGTAGGAACATTGGCTACTTCTGTTGCTACTGGTGGTGACAATATTGGATCTAAAACTACTGCTGACTTAGCAGCTGCTGTTGCTCTTAAAGCAATGACTAAAACTGGTACATTTAGTGCTAATAATGCTAATGAAGCTCTTGCAGTTAAAGCAGCTGCTGCTACTGCTGTAAATAAGGTATTAGGAATACTCGATTTAATAATTAGGCAAACAGTAGTAAAACATCTAGAAAAAATAAGAGAAGCTGTTAAGGGAATACAATATTCAGAGACTACTGGTGAATCAAGTGAAGGTAAGAACTAATTGCAATTTATAAAGCTTACATAAACTAAATAAAGTTATTTAAGGGAAGCATTTCTTGTATAGGGGATGTTTTCCTTTTTCTATATTAAGCCTCTTTTATTTAGGGGGTAGGGAGTAAAAGAGGCACGTAATATATGAAAATAAATATTAAAAATATTAAAGTAAGAAGTATTTGTGCAACATTATTTATCTCTCTATTCCTTTCTTGTAATAATGGAGTAATAGAAGAACTTGAGAAGCAAAGGGATTCTATACTCTCTATATCTAATTTAAGACAAAACTTCTTAGATATCTTTACTTCTTTTTTTGATGTGATTTCTAATGCTTTTGGTATTACTTCAACTACAACTAAAAAAGAAGTTGGAGAACATTTAGGTAAGATTGGCGATGCGGTTAAAACAGTTAAAGATAAATTAGAAAGCATAAAATCAGATAGTGACTACGATCTAATAAAAGATAAAGCTGATAAAGCAATTACTAAGGCAATTGATATTTTGGGAAAGATAGTTGATGGAGCAACTAAAATTAAAGATGCTACTGTTGATGATAGTCCAGTTGGTGGTAAGGTTACTGATACTGAGAATGCAGAGCCGGCAGAAGAAAAAAGTGTAAAGGGTCTTATTGAAGGGATTAACTTGATCTATGAAGTATCAAAAGGAGTTGGTACTGCTCCAAAAGGGAATAATAATAAAAAAATTGCTGACTCTAAAGAGGTAGCAGAGTTATTTAATCTAACTAGCAATGTTAATAGTAATACTAAGGCACTAGATGGAATCAACAGAGCAGTAAGTGCAGCTAGCGGTGCTGATATATTAGCAGCAATTAGAGTGGTTAAGGATAAAAAAGCTGTTGCTGTTGACATACAAAATGCAAAAGATGCTTATGACATCGCCATTGCTAATAAAAGTAATTCCAATATTAGTGATGGTGAGGTTAACACAAATGCATCAGCAATAGCAGCTGGTTTAGCATTAAAAGCTATGGTTAAGGGTGGCAAATTAGCAACCAAGGCTACTCATGCCCCAGGGCAAGCAGTAAATACAGTATTAATAGGCATAGTGGATAAAACTGTAAATGAGATAGTCTCTACTATAAGAAGAACAGTTGATAGATGTTTAAAGGATGTTAGTAATTGTATTAAGGTGGATTCTACTAGTGAATTAAAAGCTGAATCCAAATAAGTATAGACATAGTTGGTTAAATTGTTTATTGAGTTAGTTTTGAAATGCAGGAATGCCTTATGGGTATTCCTGTTTTTTTAGCTTTACTATGTTATATATTCAGTTTTTTGATCATTTTTATTATTATGTAAAGCTAATTTCCTATTTTTAACCAATGATCATAATGTTGAGAATAATGGTAATGCTATTTAAGTTTGATAAAAATTCGTTAGAAAGCATTTCTGATTTCAGTGTTTTCCCTCGAGATGTAATTGTGGCAGAAGCTATGGCATTAGAACAATGGCAAAGGGTGGTAAATTTTCTTGTTTTACTGGTGGCGCTAAAGTTGATTTTGATAATGCAGTTAAAGGTGCATCAATAAGAGCAGTAATTAAGGCATTAAATGCTTTAACTATAGCAATAAGAAAAACAATAGATGCAGGACTTAAAGCTGTTAAAGATGCTATGAAAATTAATCCTAATGATACTCCTTTAACTACTGAAGCTGGTGTTAATAAGTAAGTAATTAGAATTAATGTAAACTAAATAAATTGACTAATGAAGTCATTAAAGGGAAACATTCCTTGTGATAGGAGTAGTTTTCCTTTTTTTTATATCTAGCCTCTTTAATTATGTTTAGTCTTTCTTTAGTTAAAGGATGGGAAGAAAGGAGGCACGTAATATATGAAAATAAATATTAAAAATATTAGAGTAAAAAGTATTTGTGCAACATTATTTATCTCTTTATTCCTTTCTTGTAATAATGGAATAGTAGAAGAACTTCAGAAGCAAAAGGATTCTATATTTTCTATATCTAATTTAAGACAAGGGTTCTTAGATATTGTTACTTCTTTTGGAGATATAATTGCTGGGACATTAGGATTTAATGCTGTTACATCAGAAGATAAGAGAAGTGCAGTAGGTGTTCATTTTGATAAGGTAAAAAAGGGATTAGAAGATATTAAGGGTAAATTAGATGGTTTAGCAAAGGAAATAGCTTCTGCTCCTCATGCTGATACTATAGGTGTTGGGGCTGTTAAAGAAGCGATTAAAAAAGCTATTGATGAAGTGATTTCGAAGCTAATTGACTCTGTAATTAAACTAGCTGGTGTAACTAAAGCTGATGGTAATATTGGTGACAATGATCATAGCTCAGGAGCCCTTCCAGCTAATGAAGCTAGCGTTAAAGCTATTATTGCGGAAGTTAAAAGTATTATTGAAGTTGCAGAGCAGTCTGGAGTAAAGATTGAACCAGGCAGTGATGGTGCTGCAGTTAAGTCTGGTGATGCTACTGCTCCTGCTGCACTTGCTGCTAGTACTGTTGCTAATGCTAAAGCTGGTTCTTTGTTAGCAGATGAAGTAGCTAAAGCAGATCCATGGGCAATGATTAATAAGATTAAAAATTCTACAACTAATACGTCTGTTCTTTCTGGTAACGATAAAGATGCTGGAACATTAGCTACTGGTACTAAGGCTGCTGATAATAATGGTGCTGGAGCAAAGACTAATGCAGACTTAGCAGCAGCTGTTGCACTAAAGGCCATGACCGCAGGCGGTAGATTTAGCGCTGCTCAAAATGAAGCTGGAGCTGTGAAAGGGGCAGCAGTAAGTGCTGTAAATAAGGTATTAGGAGTGCTAGACGAAATAATTAGGAAAATAGTAGTAAAAAAACTAGATAAGATAGGAGAGGCACTTAGGGGAATAGAATATTCAGAAACTGTTGGTGCGACAAGTGAAGGTAAAAACTAAATAAATAATAGGAAATAAGTAAATTAAAAAATAAAGTCATTTAAGGAAAACGCTTCTTTTTATAGGAGTAGTTTTCCTTTTGTATATGTAGCTTCTTTAGTTAAAGGAAAAGAGGGTGCACGTAATATATGAAAATAAATATTAAAAATATAAATATAAAAAGTATTTGTGCAACATTATTTATCTCTCTATTCCTTGCTTGTAATAATGGGATAGAAGAACTTGAGAAGAGAAATACTTTCTTATCCTCACTTGCTAATTTAGGTAATGACTTTTTAAATGTCTTTACTTCCTTTGGTGAATCATTTGGTGGTGTTTTAGGATTTAATACTAATACTCAAAAGTCTGAGATTGGAACTTATTTTAATACAGTAAAGGAAACTGTAGAAGGAATTAAGAGTAAGCTTAATGCAATTATTGAGAATATGAAAAGAGAAGGAAACCCTAATGCTTCTGGAACAGAGGCTGCTGTAGCAGATTTAAATAAAAAACTTGATCAGATAATTGAAGGCGCAAGTGATGCTATAAAGGGTGTAGGAGATAGTGAGTCAATTGGTAATATTGCTGATGCTGGTAGTGCTGGTGCAAAAGCTGAAGACACTTCAGTTAAGTCGCTTATCGAAGGGATTGGAAAGATTGTGGGTATAGTACTTGGTACAAATGAAGGAAATCCTGATGCTGGTGATGATAAAAAAGCAGAAGATGGCAATGCATCAAGAACTGATAGTACTGGTGTAGCTAAGTTGTTTGTTAGTGGGTCTAATGGTGCTGGAAGTGATGTTAATGCTAAAAAAGTTGCAACTGATGCAGCAAAAGCTGTTGGGGCAGCAACAGGTGCTGACATTTTAAAAGCTATTTCTCAAGGTAATGATGGAAAAGCTGCTCAGTTGGCGACTAATAGTGCTAGTACTGCTGCTGCTGCTAATAATGCAAAAGATGCAACTATTGCAGGGGCTATAGCATTAAGAGCTATGGCTAAAGATGGTAAATTTGCTAATGGTAATTTTGGCAATGATATTTCTACTGCTGTTAAAAAGGTAGCTCTAAGTGCAGTAACTAAGGCACTAAATACTTTAACTATTGCAATAAGAAAGACAATAGATGAAGGACTTAAAGAAGTTAAAAAAGCTATGAAAATTAATCTTAATGATAATCCTGTAGCTACAGAGGTTGGTACTGTTGTTAAATAAGTAAGTTGTCAAATTAAATAATAACAGAATAATAAAGTTATTTAAGGGAAACAATCTTTTATGTAGGAGTTGTTTCCCTTTTTTGTGTCTAGCCTTTTTAGTTGAAGTAAGGGAGAAAGGAGGCACGTAATATATGAAAATAAATATTAAAAATATAAATATAAAAAGTATTTGTGCAACATTATTTATCTCTTTATTCCTTTCT
This sequence comes from Borrelia coriaceae, assembly GCF_023035295.1. Classification (NCBI taxonomy): domain Bacteria; kingdom Pseudomonadati; phylum Spirochaetota; class Spirochaetia; order Spirochaetales; family Borreliaceae; genus Borrelia; species Borrelia coriaceae. The sequence continues at coordinate 16,984 of NZ_CP075096.1, read as the reverse complement.
TGTAATAATGGAATAGAAGAACTTGAGAAGAGAAATACTTTCTTATCCTCACTAGCTAATTTAGGTAATGACTTCTTAAATATCTTCACTTCTTTTGGTGATTCATTTGGGGGTGTTTTAGGATTTAATACTGAAACTAAAAAGTCTGATGTTGGGGCTTACTTTAAAAAAGTGCAAGATGCTGTACAAGGAACTAAAGATAAGCTTAATAACATTGTTACTGGCATGAAGAATGATAATAATCCTAATGCTGCTAGTGTTGAGACTGCTGTAAATAACTTGGTGACTAATATATTTGATAAGATAATAAAAGGGGCTAAGACTGCTGGTGAGGCTATTGGTTCTGATAGTAATCTAATTGCTAATGTTGCTGATCAGAATGCTGGGGCTGCTGGTAAGGAAATTGATAATCTGGTAGAGGGAATTAAGGGTATAGTAGGAGTAGTACTTGAAAATGTGGGTAAACCTGATGCGGGGGATACTAACGGTCCCGTTCAAGATAATGGTACTGCTGGCGATACGAGAACTGGTAGTAGTAATGATAATGCAGGCAAATTATTTGCTAGAGATAATGCCGGTGCTGCTGGTAGTGTGGCGGCTAAAGTAGCAAGAGATGCATCAAAAGCTGTTTCAGCAGTTACTGGTGCTGACATATTACAAGCTATGGTTAAAGATGGTGGAAAAGCTGCTAATTTAGCTAAAAATACTTCTGATGCTGCTGCTAGTGTATCTGCTGCTGCTGGTGCTAACGATGCAACTATAGCAGGAGCTATAGCACTAAGAGCAATGGCTAAAGATGGTAAGTTTTCTGGTCCTGATTCTTCTAAGGCTAATGTGACCACTACGGTTAAAAGAGTAGCAGTAAGTGCAGTAATTAAAGCGTTAAATATACTCACAATAGCAATAAGAAAAACTCTTGATGAAGGACTTAAAACTGTTAAAGATGCTATGAAAATTAATGCTAGTGATACTACTGTAAGCAGTGAAGCTGGTGTTGCTACTAAATAAATAATAAGAAATAAGTGGACTAAATAATAAAGTCATTAAAGGGAAATACTTCTTGTATGGAGTGGTTTCCTTTTTGTTGTATTTTGCCTCTTTTAGTAATGGAAACAGGGGTGCACGTAATATATGAAAATAAATATTAAAAATATTAAAGTAAAAAGTATTTGTGTAACATTATTTATCTCTTTATTACTTTCTTGTAATAATGGAATAGAAGAACTTGAGAAGAGAAATCAGTTCTTATCCTCACTTGCTAATTTAGGTAATGACTTCTTAACTGTTTTCACTTCTTTTGGTGAGATGACAGGTACTGTTTTAGGGTTTAATAAGGAAACTAAAAAGTCTGAGGTTGGAGATTACTTTAAAAAAGTCCAAGACACTGTTCAAATCATTAAAGATAAGCTTAATAAAATTGTTGATAACATGAGAGCTGCAAATAATCCTAATGCTACTAGTGTAGAGACTGAAGTAAACAAATTAGTTAGTGAAAAGCTTGATAATATAATTGGTGGAGCAAAGACTGCTAGTGAGGCCATTGATAATGCTAGTGAGTTGCTTGGTAATATTGCTTCTAAAGGTGCTGGTGGTAATGCTGCTCATGGTGCTGGTGCTCAATCTGAAAGCGTTGAAAGCTTGGTAAAGGGAATTAAGGAAATTGTAGGTATAGCACTTAAGGATAAGGGAAATGCTGAGGCTGGTACTGATACAAAGGCTGAGGATGGTGGTCAAAGGACTAGTGACAATCCTGGTAATGGGGAGGCAACTAAATTGTTTGTTGGTGCTGGTAATGCTGGTGATGCCGATCAAACTAAGAAGTCAGCAACCGATGCGGCTAAAGCTGTTGGAGCAGTAATTGGTACTGATATTCTAAAAGCTATAGTTAAAGATGGTGGTGATGCGGCTAAGTTAGCTAAGAATAATGCTGCATCTGTTAACACTACTGGTAGAGCTAAAGATGCAACTATTGCAGGTGCTATAGCTTTAAGAGCAATGGCTAAAAATGGCAAATTCGCTAATGCTAGTGCTGAGAACAATGGGGCTGTTGCTGCTGAAATTAAAGGAACAGCAGTAAGTGCAGTAACTAAGGCGTTAAATACATTGACTATAGCAATAAGAAAAACCATTGATACAGGACTTCAGGAAGTTAAAAAAGCTATGAACATAAATGCTGATGATACTCCTGTCACTACAGAAACTAAAAATTAATCGAAAATAAGTAAATAGAGTAATAAATTTATTTAAGGGAAACATTTCTTATATAGAAGTGTTTCCCTTTTGTTTGTGTCTGGCCTCCTTGGTTGAAGGATAGAGGAAAAGGAGGCACGTAATATATGAAAATAAATATTAAAAATATAAATATAAAAAGTATTTGTGCAACATTATTTATCTCTTTATTCCTTTCTTGTAATAATGGAATAGAAGAACTTGAGAAGAGAAATACTTTCTTATCCTCACTAGCTAATTTAGGTAATGACTTCTTAAATATCTTCACTTCTTTTGGTGATTCATTTGGGGGTGTTTTAGGATTTAATAAGGATACTAAAAAGTCTGAGGTTGGAGATTACTTTAAAAAGATTCAAGAGACTATACAAGGAACTAAGGATAAGCTTAATAAAATTGTAGCTGATATGAAAAGGGAAAATAATCCTAATGTTGCAGCAACTGAGGCTGCTGTTAACAAATTAGTTAGTGAAAAACTTGATAAGATAATTAACGGAGCAAAAGCTGTTAGTGAGGCTATTGGTACTACAGGTGAAACACCACTTGGTGATGTTGCTAGTGCGAGTTCTAGAGGTAATGCTGGTGATAAAGTTGATGATATAGTTAAAGGTCTTGGAGAGATTATAGAAGTGGTACTTAAAGACGACAAAGGGAAGACTATTGGAAATCATGAGGCTGGGGATGATAAAAAGGCTGAAGATAATAGAAGCGCAAGGAGTTCTAATGCTGGTGAAGTAGGAAAACTATTTGATGGTACTACTGGACCTTCTTCTACGGATGATAAAAAAGCAGCTAACGATGCAGCCAAAGCTGTTGGGGCAGTAACTGGGGCTGACATATTACAAGCTATTTCTATAGGTGTTAGTGGAAAAGCTGCTAAATTAGCTGTTAATAATGCTGCTCATGGTAGTCTTGGTGTCACTTCTCCTAAAGATGCGGAAGTTGCAGGAGGAATAGCATTAAGAGCTATGGCTAAAGGTGGTAAATTTGCCAATGGTAGTAATAGTGTTGATGATGCGATTAAAGGAGCAGCAACAAGTGCAGTAACTAAGGCATTGAATACATTAACTGTGGCAATAAGAAAAACAATTGGTACAGGACTTAAAACTGTTAAAGAAGCAATGGAAATTAATCCTAATGATACTCCTATAACTAGTGAAGTTAGTGATGCTATTAAATAGATATTAGTAAAAGATAAGTGAATTAAATAATAAAGTTATTTAAGGGAAACACTTTTCTATATGAAGAGATGTTTCTCTTTTTTTATATCTAGCCTATGTTAGTTAAATGGTAGAGAAAAAAAAGGAGGCACGTAATTATGAAAATAAATATTAAAAATATTAAAGTAAAAAGTATTTGTGCAACATTATTTATCTCTTTATTCCTTGCTTGTAATAATGGGATAGAAGAACTTGAGAAGAGAAATACTTTCTTATCCTCTCTTGCTAATTTAGGTAATGACTTCTTAGATGTTTTTACTTCTTTTGGGGATTCACTTGGTGGTGTTTTAGGTTTTAATACTGAAACTAAAAAGTCTGATGTTGGAAAATATTTTAAGAATATAGAAGATAGCTTGACAACAATAAAGACAAGGCTTAATACAATTGTCCAAAATATGAAATCTGAAAATAATCCTAATGCTGTTGGAACAGAAGCAGCTGTAGCAACTTTAAGTGAAAAACTTGCTAAGATCATAGATGGTGCAAAAGCCGTTAGTGAGGTTATAGTCAATGATTCTAGTCTTATTGCTGATTTTAATAGTAATGGGGCTGGTGTTGTTGCTGAAGATGTTGGTAAATTAGTAGAGGGAATTAAGAATATTGTGGAAGTGGTACTTGGACCAAAAGAGGGAAATCCTGAGGCTGGTGATGATAAACAGGCTAAAGATGGTACTACTCAAAGAACTGCTTCAGCTGCTGCTAGTGATGCAGGGAAATTATTTTCTACTTCTGATATAAGTTCTAATGAAAAGGAATCAGCAACTGATGCAGCTAAGGCTGTTGGAGCAGTAACTGGTGCTGATATCCTAAAAGCTATGATTAAAAATGATGGAGATGCTGTTAAGTTAGAAAAAACTGGTGGTACTGCTGCTGAAAGGCCTAAAGATGCAACTATAGCAGGGGCTATGGCACTTCGAGCAATGGCTAAAAAGGGTAAATTCGCTAATAAGAGTAATAATGATGCTTATGTAAAGAAAATAGTAGGAGATGCAGTTGTTAGTGCAGTTACTAAGGCGTTAAATACATTGACTATAGCAATAAGAAAAACAATTGACTCAGGACTTAAGAAAGTTAAAGAAGCAATGAAAATTAATTCTAATGATATTCCTGTAACTACAGAATCTAAAAACTAATATCATAACTAAGTAGAGTTAATACGATATACATAACTAAATAATAAAATTATTAAAGGGAAACGCCCTTCTATATGAGAGTAGTTTTCCTTTAATTGTGTTTAGCCTCTTTAGTTAAAAAGGAAGCAAGTAATATATGAAAATAAATATTAAAAATATTAAAGTAAAAAGTATTTGTGCAACATTATTCATTTCTCTATTCCTTTCTTGTAATAATGGAGGACCAGAGATTAGAGAGGGGCAAGCAGCTACTGCTGATGGGACAGTTATTGATTTAAAGACAGTAAGTAAAAAGATAAAAGAGGCTAGTGAGTTCGCTGTAGGTGTTAAAGAAATAGGAGGCTTAGTTGATTCATTGGATGGGCTTGCTAAAGGTATTGGGAAAAAAATTGTTTCTTCTGGTATTGCTACTGAAAGTACTCATAATAATAAAAATAATGGATTGATGGCAGGGGTTTATGAAGTTGCATTACTTATAGAAACTAAGGCAAAAAACTTGCAAGTCGGAGAATCTTTGGGAGATAGAGATTTACAGACAAAAGTTGATACGGTTAAAACTAAGGCTGAAGCATTTAAGAATAAGTTGACTAATCAACATACTGATTTAGGATCTAGCAGTGGTACTACTGATACTAATGCACAACAGGCTATAGATAGGAAGACTCATGGCAGTAATGGAACACACGGGGCAAAAGAACTTGCTGAATTATATGCAGCGGTTACTGTTTTAATGAAGACTGCTAAAGATGTATTAAAAGAGACAATCAAAGGGATTGCAGAACCTGTAAAGATAGAGTTTGCTGCTAAAGTTAACTAAGAGACAAGTGATTTTAGAGCTTATTATAAGAATAACTTTAATTGGTAAGTAACAGAAAAAATAAAGTCATTAAAGGGAAACACTTTTCTATATGAGAGATGTTTCCCTTTTGTTTATATTTAGCTTCTTTAGTTGAGGGAAATGATTCAGGTAATATATGAAAATAAATATTAAAAGTATAAGTATAAAAAGTATATGTGCAACATTATTTATATCTCTATTCCTTGCTTGTAATAGTTCAGGAGAGAGTGAAATAGTTAGTGAAGCCGATCGACAAGCTGCTGAAAGTCTAAAGTTAGGAGAAACGGCTAAGTCTCTGTTTTCTTCATTTATAGATTTAATAACGAATTCTTTGGGTATATCAGTTACTAGTTCAACACAAAAAAGTGATGTATCAAATAAGTTTAAAGAGTTAGCAAGTTCAATCGATAAAGCGATTAGTCAGGTACAGGAAGCAGCAAGCAAAGCAGGAATTAATATTGAAAAGATTCTTCAGTTGGAGGCGTAGGACAAGCAAAGAAAACACTTAATGAATTAAAGAAGCATCATATTATTTCTTTGCAGAATTTGACTAATGTTGGTGAAGTAGTAAGTGGTGTTACAGCAGGCTCAGCATCACAAGTAGCAGGGTCAGGTGTCAGTGTACAAGATGTGAAGGAAACAGTAAAGGCTCTAAAGGGAATAGTTGCTGCTAATACTAATAAAGCAGTTAAGCCTACAAAAGACACAGTATCTAGTGGTGATACAAACGGAGGTAAGGTACTAAAGACAACATCATCAGGGGAAGCAACAGCAGCCGATGCATCTAAAGCTTTAGCAATAGTAAATTCAGTAACAGGTGAAGACATGCTATACGCTATAACATCAGCTGATGAGAACTCAGACGTTGTTGCTGAAGCTACTACAACTAATGCAACTGATCCAAAACACGCAGTAAAACTTGCAGTAACAGGATCAGCAACTTCTTCGGACACTGCAGAAAATGCAAGTAAAGTCGCAGTGGCAGGAGGAATTGCATTACGTTCTTTGCTTAAAGGTGGTAAGCTAAATGTAGGTTCACAAACAGCCGATTCAATGGCAGTTAATGGGAGTTTAGAAGTAAGTGCAGCAAATAGACTATTAAAATCAATAGAAAACGTTATTCAAGTGATAATAAAGCAATGTTTAGAACAGACACAACAAATATTAGGTGATAGTAAATCAAAAAGCCCTCAAGAAAAAAAATAATGTAATAAAAGCATTAATATTATTAACTAATAAAATTATTTAAGGGAAACACTTCTTGTGATAAGAGATGTTTTCCTTTTTGTATGTTTAGTCTCTTTAGTTGAGGAAAGAAGGAGGTAAGTAATATATGAAAATAAATATTAAAAATATTAGAGTAAAAAGTATTTGTGCAACATTATTTATTTCTTTATTCCTTTCTTGTAATAGTGGAGTAATAGAAGAACTTGAAAAACAAAGGGATTATATACTCTCTATATCTAATTTAAGACAAGGTTTCTTAGATGTTTTTACTTCTTTTGGGGATACTCTTGGTACTGTTTTGGGCTTTAATAAGGATACTAAAAAATCTGATATTGGAGAACAATTAGGTAAGATTGGTGATGCAGTTAAATCAGTTAAAGACAAATTAGAAAGTATAAAATCAGATAGTGGCTACGATTTAATAAAAGACAAAGCTGAGAGTGTAATTGCTAAGGTAATTGAAACGTTGGGAAAGATCGTTGATGGAGCAAATAAGATTAAGGAAGCTACTTCTAGTGCTACTGATAAAATTGGTAATTCTGATAGTGATGGTGATGCAAATTCAGCGAAAACAAAAAGTGTAAAGGGTCTTGTTGAAGGAATTAGCATGATATATGGTGCAGCAAAGGATGCTAAAGGTCTTGCAAAAGAAGATGCTAGTAAAGAGATTGAGGATTCTAAAGCAGTTGGCAAACTATTTAATACTAACAGTACTGCTAATACCAGTGGGGCTGATGCACTGAAAGGGGCTCACAGAGCAGTAATTGCAGCTAGTGGTGCAGATATATTAGCAGCAATTAAAGCAGCTAATAAAGATGGTAAAGAAAAAACTATTGATCAAGCTCAAGATGCTTATGAAATTGCAATTGCTACTAAGAGTGACGGAAATACTCATGCTAGTATTCAAACAAATGCATCAGTAATAGCCGCAGGTTTAGCATTAAGGGCTATGGCTGAGAGTGGTAAATTAGCAACCCATAGTACTAATGCTAAAGAAAAAGAAGTGAATGCAATATTAATAGGAGTAGTTGGGAAGACTGTAAATGAGATTATATCTATTATAAGAAGAACAGTGGATGGATGTTTAAAAGATGTTAGTGATTGCATAAAAGAAAATTCTACTAGTGAAGTAAAATCTAAATAGTATAATGTAGTGTGCTTAAATTATTAATTAGAGCAAAATTTATATTTTATAAGTTTTATATGCAGGAATGCCTTATGGGTATTTCTGTTTTTTTGTATTATAGAATATTTCTATTTAAATCGGTTTAATCAGTAAAATTATTATTGATTTTTATGTGATTAGCTACAATCAAGCTTTCGCTTAGTTTAAAGATTATGATTTAGAGAGTATCTATATTGTCTTTTTAGTTAAAGGGTAGGTAAAAGGAGGCACGTAATATATGAAAATAAATATTAAAAATATTAGAGTAAAAAGTATTTGTGCAACATTATTTATCTCTCTTTTCCTTGCTTGTAATAATGGGATAGAAGAACTTGAAAAGAGAAATACTTTCTTATCCTCACTTGCTAATTTAGGTAATGACTTCTTATCTGTCTTTACTTCTCTTGGCGATTCAATTGGGAGTGTTTTAGGGTTTAATGATAAAACTACAAAGTCCGAGGTTGGGAAATATTTTGGAAAAATTCATGATGCCGTAAAAAATACTAAAGATAAGCTTAATCAACTTGTTTCTAATATGAAAGATAAAGGAAATCCTAATGCTGAAGCTACTGCTGCAGCTGTAAAAACACTAATTGAAAATACACTTGATAAAATAATTCAAGGGGCAAAGACTGTTAATGAGGCTATTGGTACTGATACTAGTGACCTACTTGGTGATGTTGCTAGTGGTAATACTAAAGGTTCTGGTGGTGATATTGAAAATTTAGTACAAGGAATTAAGACTATTGTGGAAGTAGTACTTGATGCTAAAGAAGGAAATGCTGAAGCTGGTGATAATAAAATAGCCGATGATAATTCTACCCAAAGAAGTAATGATGGTGCAAGTAAATTGTTTGATGGTAGTATGGGAATTGCTAGTAATGAAAAACAATCAGCAAACGATGCAGTTAAAGCAGTTGGAGCAGTAACAGGTGCTGATATCCTAAAAGCTATAATTAAAGAAGGTGGTGATGCTGGCAAGTTAGCTAAACATAATGCCGCTATTTCTACTGTTGGTGTTACTGCTCCTAAAGATGCAGCAGTTGCAGGTGGTATAGCATTAAGAGCTATGGCTAAGAATGGTCATTTTGCTAATGCTAGTTCCAGTATTGCTGTTGAAATTAAAAGAGCAGTAACAAGTGCAGTAACTAAGGCATTAAATACCCTAACTATTGCAATAAGAAAGACAATTGATGAGGGACTTAAAACTGTTAAAGAAGCAATGAAACTTAATCCTGAAACTACTCCTGTAACTATTGAAGCTAAAAACTAATATCGCAACTCAATAAAGTTTATACGATATATATAACTAGGTAAAATGATTTAAGGGAAACTATTGCTATATATAAGAGTAGTTTTCCTTTTTTTGTTTTTAGCTTCTTTATTTAAAGGATAGGAAAAAGGGTGCACGTAATATATGAAAATAAATATTAAAAGTATTAGAGTAAGAAGTATTTGTGCAACATTATTTATCTCTCTTTTCCTTTCTTGTAATAATTCAGGGGAGATTGAAGTAGCTAGTGAAGCTGAGAGACAAGCAGCTGAAAGTCTAAAATTAGGTGACACTGCTAAGTCTGTCTTTTCTTCATTTGTTGATTTAATAGCAAATACTTTGGGTATATCAGTTACTAGTTCAACAAAAAAAAGTGATGTATCAGATAAGTTCAAAAATTTAGCAAGTTCAATTGAGAAAGCGATTGGTCAGGTACAGGAAGCAGCAAACAAAGCAGGAATTAATATTGAAGATGATAAAGATGGAGGCGTAGGACAAGCAAAGAAAACACTTGATGAATTAAAAAAGCATATTACTTCTTTGCAGACTTTGACTAATGATGGTGAAGTAGTAAGTGGTGTTAAAGCAGACTCAGCATCACAAGTACAAGGAACAGGTGCGAGTATAGAAGATGTGCAAGCAGCAGTAAAAGCATTAAAGGGTATAGTTGATGCTAATACCAATAAAAAAATTAAGCCTAAAACCGACACAGTATCTAGTGGAGATACAAACGGAGGTAAAGTACTAAATACAACAGGGGGAGGAACAGCAATAGAAGAAAATGCAGCTAAGGCTTTAGCAATAGTAAATTCGGTAAGAGGTGAAGACATTCTATACGCAATAGCATTAGCTAATGAAACAGATGTTGTTGCTGAAGCTACCATAGCTAATGCAACTGCTCCAGAGCATGCAGTGAAACTTGCAGTAACAGGTGCAGCAAAAACTACACAAACTGCAGAACGTGCAAGTAAAGTCGCAGTAGCAGGAGGAATAGCTCTACGTTCTTTGCTTAAGGGTGGCAAGCTAGATGCAGCCTCAACAGCAGCCAATATAAATGCAGTTAACGGGGTAGGAGTAACTGCAGTAAATAAACTATTAAACGCAATCGAAAATATTGTTCAAGTAGTAGTGAAGCAGTGTCTAGAACAAACAGCACAGATATTAGGTGATAGTAAAGTAAAAAGTCCTCAAGAAAAAAATAATATAATAAAAACTCGTTAAACTAAATAATAAAGCATTTAAGAGAAACACTTCTTGTATAGGAGTTGTTTCTCTTTTGTTGTGTGTAGTTTATTTATTTAAAGGATAGGGAGAAAGGAGGCACGTAATATATGAAAATAAATATTAAAAATATTAAGATAAAAAGTATTTGTGCAACATTATTTATCTCTCTATTCCTTTCTTGTAATAATGGAATAGAAGAACTTGAAAAGAAAAATCAATTCTTATCCTCACTTGCTAATTTAGGTAATGACTTCTTATCTGTCTTCACTTCTTTTGGCGATTCATTTGGGGGTGTTTTAGCTTTTGATAAGACTACTACAAAGTCTAAGGTTGGTGAGTACTTTAAAAAGATTCAAGAGACTGTACAAGGGGTTAAAACAGGTCTTAATAAAATTGTTACTGATATGAAAAATCAAAATAATCCTAATGCAGAGGCTACAGGTACTGCTGTAACAACTTTAAATTTACAACTTAGCAAGATAATTGAGGGTGCTAAGACTGTTAGTGATGCTATTGGTGATACTGATAATGGTCTTATTGTTGATTTTGGTGGAGGTGGTGATGGAGTTGGTGTTGCAGGTGATTCAAAAGTAGTGCAATCCATTACTGAAGGAATTAAAACAATTTCGGATATAGTACTCAAAGGAAAAGGTAAAGCCGATTCTGGTGATAATAAAAATCCTGCTGTCGATACTAGCGGTGCCGATGGTAGTGCAAGAAATGTTGATGCTGATGATAACACCAATAATGGAGCCATAGCTCTTTTTGCTAAGAAAGCTATTGGTACTACTGCTGGTGTTGGTAAAGCCGCTAAAGATGCAGCTAAAGCTGTTGGCGCAGTAACTGGTGCTGATATATTACAAGCTATGGCTCAAGTTGGTGGTAATTCCGCTAAGTTGGCTATTAACGATAAAACTCTTTCAGATGGTCAGCCTATTTCTGCTGGTGATGCAAAAGATGCAACTATAGCAGGAGGAATAGTTTTACGATCAATAGCTAAGGGTGGTAAATTCTCTAATAAGTCTGGTGGTAGTGATGGTGGAGCAAAACAACAGATACAATATGCAGCTATTAGTGCGGTAACTAAGGCACTAAATACATTGACTATAGAAATAAGAAAAACCCTTGATACAGGACTTAAAACTGTTAAAGATGCTATGAATATAAGTGCTAATGATACTCATGTAACTACTGAATCTGGTATTATTGCTAAATAAGTAACAAGTAAACTAAATAATAAAGTTATTAAAGGGAAGCACTTCTTGTATAGGAGTTGTTTTCCTTTTTTGTATCTGGCCTCTTTTAATTAAAGGATGGGAAAAAAGGAGGCACGTAATATATGAAAATAAATATTAAAAATATAAATATAAAAAGTATTTGTGCAATATTATTTATCTCTCTTTTCCTTTCTTGTAATAATGGGATAGAAGAACTTCAAAAGAAAAATACTTTCTTATCCTCACTTGCTAATTTAGGTAATGACTTCTTATCTGTCTTTACTTCTTTTGGTGAGATGACAGGTACTGTTTTAGGGTTTAATACTGAAACTAAAAAATCTGATGTTGCAGCTTATTTTAAAAAAATTCATGATACTGTACAAGGGACTAAAGATAAGCTTAATACAATTGTTGAGAACATGAAGAGAGAAGGCAATCATAATGCTGCTGCAACTGAGACTGCTGTAACAACTTTAAGTGAAAAACTTACTAAGATAATTCAGGGAGCTAAGACTGCTAGTGATGCTTTAAAGGATGTTCCTGCTAGTGAACCAATTGCTAATGTTGCTGCTAAGACTAAAGGGGGTGATGCAGGTTCAGAAGTTGCTAGTTTAGTAAAAGGAATTAAATCAATTGTAGATGTGGTACTGGAAAATGTAGGAAATCATGAGGCTGGAACAGACAAAAAGGCTTCTGATCTTAGTGCAAGAAAAGGTGGTAGTATTCAAACTAACGGTGAGGCAGGAAATTTATTTGCTAGTTCAGCTAGTTCTGGAGTTGGTACTAGTGACACCCATGCAAAGGGGGCTGCAGCAGATGTGTTAAAAGCAGTTGGGGCCGTAACTGGTGCTGATATACTGAAAGCTATAGTTACAAATGGTGAAGCTACTGCTACTAAGGCTGCTGAAGCTAATGCTACAGATGCAACAATAGCAGGAGCTATAGCATTAAGAGCTATGACTAAAAGTGGTAAATTCCCTGGGGTTAATACTGGTGTTACTACAGCTGAAACTGACTACACTGCTGGAGTCAGAGTATCAGTTATAAGTGCTGTTACTAAAGCACTAAATACATTAACTGTAGCAATGAAAAATACAATTGATGCAGGACTTAAAGCTGTTAAAGAAGCTATGAAAATTAATCCTAATGATAATCCTGTGGCTTTTGAAGCTAATACTGTTGCTAAATAAATAATAAGATAATAAATAAACAAAATAATAAACTCATTAAAGGAAAACACTTCTTTATATGAAAGGCTGTTTTCCTTTTTTAGTGTCTAACCTCCTTATTTAAGGAATGGAATAAGAGGGTGCACGTAATTATGAAAATAAATATTAAAAATATTAGGATAAAAAGTATTTGTGCAATATTATTTATCTCTCTATTCCTTTCTTGTAATAATGGAATAGAAGAACTTGAGAAGAGAAATAATTTCTTCTCCTCACTAGCTAATTTAGGTAATGACTTCTTAACTGTTTTTATTTCCTTTTTTTGATATGTTTACTGGAGTTTGAGTCATTAAAGTTTGCACTAAGAAACAATATTATAGGAAATTGTTTCATTGCTAAGGCTTTGTAGTTAGATATAGATAATCTTTATAAGATTAACTTTAATTAGTAAAAGAGTAACTAGGTATATTTTAGTGAATTTATTTAATGTTAATATAAACGGTGTATATTTGATATTAGTTATTTATTTTTATTTAGATATTGAGATTTAATGTTTGGGTAATGTAGATAATCTAGGAGAGGAAATATGAATAAGAATGTTTTAGCAATATGTGTGTTAACACTAATGTGTTTGGTATCATGTGATATAAATTTTCTTGATGAATTGTTAGGCAAAGCAAGAGAAAAATTTTTAGAAGAAACCGATAATGCAGAAGGTTTAAATTCTAAAGAAGAAAATCAAGAGGATAAAGAAAATAAGGTAGATGTTTCAAAGGTTAAAAGGGATGTAGTAAGAAATAAAGACTTTAGGGAAAAAAGTATTAACTTATCTCAACCTAAATTAACTGCGGTTCAAGAATCTTATCTTACTGGTAAGGATGCTGAGGCCAGTGAAATTAAGAAAAAAATTGATGTTAATTTAGCTGCGGTAAATGCAATTTATGATGAGTTGGAGAAATCATTGTCAGAACTTAAGAATATGGAAGCTTTTGTTATAAGAGCTGAGTCTGATTTTAATGAGGCAAGAAGAGGTGTTCCTGGAAATAATCATGTAACGAACACTTTGCCTTATTTAGATGAAGCAATTAAGACAGTTAAAGATAGTAGACATGTTGCAGTAGTAGGGTATAATGAGCAATTTCATGCATTAAAACATGTAAAAGCTGATGCTGAGTATGCAAAGGGTCTTATTAAGTCTGCTTTAGGTGAATCGGCACAGGCAAGGTTGAGCGGTTATTATTATGTGCAGCTTATGATAGATAATATATCAAATGCGCAGCTTAGCTTGAGTAAAGCAGAAAGTATGTTTAAGAAAGTAGAATCGGAGTTAGATAATCTTAGAGTTGAGAGACAAAAAGCGGATAAAGATTTTGCTGGGTTAAAGAGTGCATATGAAGCATTATTAGCAGTTAAAAAGAAATAGTATATAACATATTTATGGTGAATTAGTATGTGATTAATAATTTAATTATTTTTTAGAGTGAGATAGGGTCTAATTTTATTAGATTCTATTTTTGTTTATATGAATACCTTTCAAATTTGGTGATGTCATGAAGTAAATAAAGTAAATGACATCACCAAATTTCAAAGGTATTTTCAAACTGTCTGTAAGGATGGAATTTTAAATTGCGGATGAGCGTTTGGACAAAGCTTTTTTGATAACAGGGTTTATATTCTATGTATCCTTATCATGAACTTTATGTTTAAAAGTATGTATAAGCATTTAATTGGCAAGGATCTCTATTATATAGAGATCCTTATTTATTTTATTATTTGATGTTTAATTAGTAGCATGTTTATAAGCAGAAATTAGTGTATCAATGGCGTTAGCGAAAATTGTTCCTCCAGTATATTCATAATCATCTAAATTGATAGCATATTGTTTTAGTTGTTCTATAGAGTTGTCTAATTGAAAAGTCATAATTCTTAGTGTACCAATAATAGGCGTAAGAGCTGCAATATTAACTTCTTTATTTAAAGTTTTGGCAGCATTAGCAAAATTGTGAGCAGCAGAGATGAAAGTGTTAGAGTTAAAGTTAGAAACAGTGTTAACAAAGGCATCAATATAAGTTGTTACTGAACTATTTATAGCAGTTATAAAAGCATCAGCTGTATTTTTGACAGTTTTCAATGTATTGGTAGTGGTTTGCTCTTTTGCAAGATAGGTTTGGTGTATAACTTGTTTTAAGTTTTTAATTGAGTTATTGAATCCTTCTAGATTAGTATTTTTTAAAGATGCAGCTAAAGTTTGAAAATCTTTGATTAGGTTAGAGTTATTGAGTTTTTCAATAGCTTCTTTTCGTATTGTAGAATTTGTATTGCTAATGCAAAAATCTATGCTTGACTCATTACACTGAATATAGGTCATAATTTGATCTATATATTGAATATAATGATTGTAAATAGTGTTTAGATTAGTATAGTAATCTTTGGAATCAATGAGAAACTCTTGTAAGCTTTTTATATTCTCTTGTGTTAGTTTTTCGTGTTTTACTTGAATAGTATTTTCTTTTTTATCTTCTTTAGGATATATAGAAGTATCTATTTTTTTGTCTTGTAAGTTATGATCTTGCATATAACTTAACGTGTGTTCTTGACTTGATATAGGAGTAATATTGCAAGATATTACTCCTAAGGTTAGTAATGAAACTAATGGATTTGTCATAAAAATATTTTCCTTTTTAAATTTCAGAGCACTAATTATCAATTAATACTTATTATTATTTAATAATAAGTATATATCATAAAAGTGAAATTATCAAATTTGTGAGAAAAGTTTTTTGAGCATATAAAAGAAAGATAGGCTTATAAGCCTATCTTATTAGTGTTTATTTAAGTAATTGTTTTTAAATATAAAGATTTATCTAGCACCAGTGGTACCATAAAGTAATCTTAGTACTTCCTTTAACTCACTTTTGGTACTTGGGGGCAATATGCCTCTGAGAGAGCTTAATTCTTCGTATACTTTGTAATCATTGTGATGACTTTTTTGCACTTTTGATAATAAAATGTTTACTTCTGTTTTAATTGTATCTAATTTTGTTTTTGCTTTTTGGTCTTTTTGGAGGTTGCCAGGGTATCCAAAATCATTAGTAGTAAGATGTATAGCATCACTTAGACTTTCTTGAATTGCGTTTGAGAGTTTTGTGAGTTTTTTGGTTAATTTGTTTTTTGTAAATTTATGTAATATGTCTTGAGATTTTTTGTTTTTCAGATTCTTCGGGTTTTTTCCATAAATAGGATTTATTTTTATTTCATTAAACTTAATGGTTTCCCAGTGTTTGTTTATTTTTTTAGCTAATTTAAGAGCGTTCTTAACGCTATTTTTGGTTTTTATTAAACGTGATTTGTATTCTCTATTTAATTGAGCTTCATCCTCGTCTTCATCTTCGTTGTCAATTTCTTGGTGATTTTTTTCAATTTCATCATAGTCATTGTCTTCTTCGTCATCTTCATAGTCATCGTCATTGTCTTCTTCGTCATCTTCTATGGTTGTCATAGGTCCTGAGTATGAACCTGATTTTGTTGTTGATGGAATATAATTATTATATTCATAGTTAATAGATGATTCACCACTTATGCTGTTAAGATTATTAGTTGTACCTGATAGTATTGTAGGAGGGGTATTTGTGTGTGAGTTTGAGATAATTGTGTCATCTGTGTTTGTTGGAGTAGGGTTTTCAGTTATTTTTGTATTAAGTTCTGATTGAGTTAGTGTATTGATTGTTTGAGTGTTTTTGTTATCTTCATTAGTGTGTGGTTTAATGTTAGTAATAATTGGTGAGTTAAGAGTTTTTATACTGTCTTTGTTAGTATTTTGGTCTTTTGTTGTGATATGATTATTGCCATTGTTAGTATTTTGATTGTTATTATCAGTAATTTGGTTAATAGCTTGAGGTGTAGATTTTTCATTAATGATAGGTGAGGTGTTAAAGTTAATGATATTATCTTGTAGAGTATTGTTTGAAGGATTATTTTTTTGAGTTGGCTCCAAGATAGAGTAAGCTTTTTTTAGTAACTTAGCAGATGTATTTTCATTGCCATTGAGGATTAGATCACAGCTAATGAGACATAGGATTAGTCCCAAGCAAAAATATTTTAATTTAAACATTATATTAAATCTCCTTATAATATGTATTTGTATAAAATAATAAATATAGAGCGATGGGGGTGGTAAATCTAGGTTTGAGAGGAAAAAAAGTAGTGATATTGGGAGTTGGGGGATGTTGAGGGGGGGGGGGAGATAATGGGATAGAGATCGCGCCAGCTTTATACTAATAACAACTAAACTA
>NZ_CP075095.1 GCF_023035295.1 Borrelia coriaceae | reverse complement strand
TATATAAATTGTTATTAGTACAGAGTATTCTGCCGCCGGCCTCTCTCAATAGTTGAGCCTAAAAAATAAAGAGTTGTTTACAATAACTAAAAAGTTAATACCAAAAAAGCAAAAGTTGATCTTATTAGTTTCACAAAAATTAAAAGTTAACGCCAAGAACTTAATAGTTGACAGTAAAAAATTAATAGTTGATCTCAACACATTAATAATATCCTTACTAAAGGATTTCTCTAAAAATTTCTTAATCCTACTGTCTTTATAACCAAAATATTTTTATGATCTAATAAAACAAAAAATTACAATATCCAATAATTTATACTCAAATCAAATAATATTTCTACAACATACATCACAAAAAGTACCCATAAAAATCTTTAATATATTTTAAAAAATCTCACTTGTTATTTTTCATAAAAAACTTTATTTTTTACTTCCAAGATCTATTACAGTACACATCTTAATATTTATTTTGAACTAAAATTCATACTAAAATATACTAATTAAAATTATATAATCGAATACAAAATTCGTACTAATTTACAGTTTAATTAACTAATAAACATAAATTAGAACATACTAAACTAGTAGTTAAGTTCACATTTTTTTTCAAAAACCCACAAAATTGTTACAACACAATATCCTTTAATCAAACTATTATCTCTTTAATTTTTCTTTAAATAAATCTAATTCATAATCAGTAGACGGTATAACTAGTTCACCATTCACTATCTCTACCTGAATTTTTGTAAGAACATCAAATAAATCTTTACCAATAATACTAGGATCTTTAATAAGAGTTACAATCCCTTCCTTAATTCCGTTTTCAATCAGGCCACCAACATTAAAATTACGACTTTTTATAATATCTGATGAACAATCAGATATTACTTTTCCAACATCTTTAATCACAGAAGCAATAACATGTCCAGGTGCAAAGTTTGAATGCTCTTTATCTATCCCAATGACATAATGCCCAGGTCCAAGATCCTTTGCAACACGAAATATACCAAATACTGCAGGACCCACTACAGGAAGAATAACATCAACTCCATCTTGAAGGTACATATACTTGGCAACAGCCTCACCAACAGCTTCGTCACGATCTTTTAAAATTCTTTTTAAAATTACTCTTGTCTTAGAATTTTCATAAAAAGCTCCAGCTCTAAACCCAACCAAAAATCTATTAACATTAGGAATATTAACACCTGTCACAAATCCAATCCTATTACTTTTACTCACCTTAGAAGCAAGATATCCAGCTAAAAATGCCCCCTCTTCTACCCTAAAAACAATAGATATCAAATTTTTAGGAAATACAGCTTGTTCACGACTAAAATCATCTATAATTCCATATAAAATATCTGAATTCTCGTAAGCAAACCTTATAGCCATATCTGAAAAATAAGAACTAACAAACCAAATAAAATTGGCACCTTCCTTTTGTAAGGCAAAAATATCTTCCGATAATACCTCATCAAATGTCATCAATCTTTTACCTTCAACAGGATAAGGTGTCAAAACTTTTGGAATAAGTTTAATCCCAAACTCATTACTCGCATTAAGGGCACCATTAAAGGCATTTCTAAAATAGCCATTAGTATCAAAACTACGTGGGGATATAATTCCCATAACAACTTGATTATTAATAACAGTCGATGACTTTCTTGAAAAAAAACAAGATATAAAAAATAAAGAAAATAAAAACATAAAACATAAATTTTTTGACACAACCAATCCTCTCCTAAAAACAAATTTTAAAAAAAAACAAACTATCAATAAAAATAACACTAAATTATAAATATAAAATTTATTTTATAATAAAGACAAAATAAAAAACATTAATGCCATTATATCTATAAATAGAAGGGTATCAATTCAATAGATTACAAATATCTAAAAACTTATTATATTCGCCAAAATTACTTGGCACGACAATAATACCATTCGTTATTCTATCTTCTATAGTTTCAATCTCAACTCTAATGTCATCCCCGATTTTAGATCGGGGACTAATAATGCTCACAGAACCATCTTTAAGTTCTAATTTTAATATTTTCTCACAATCAAAATCATTTGTATTTAAATTCATTCTTTGTGCTCTAATAAATATAATTTGCAACACTGTTAATAACCAAGGTTAAATATTATCAAGTGCAAGATATGATTAAGCGTGCTCAACCTAATAACATAATACCTATCTCAAAGATTGTGGGAAGCTTTAATTAAATCCAAGAAATGCAAATCCTACTGCTACAAATATGACATCGCTACCATCTCTCTATAAGGAAAGATCTTATGAGAATTTTTCAATCAATAATTATAAGTCAAATGGTTCTCAATGAAATTATCAAGGAGATCATGAAAACAATTTATAATCTATTCTTGTGTTAATCCTTAACACAACAAAAATACTTATAAATAATTTTGTACTATTTAACAGTAAGATGGATTTCGTCTCTAAATATAATCATACACATCTCTCATCTAAAGTATATATATTAAATGATTAAATATTAATTTAACCAATTATTGGATTATATTGCCAAAACTCTTTTTTAATAGCAAATCAAACAAAAACTTACCCATTCTCAAATCTTACATTAATCTACACCTCAAAACACTTGGCATTAACTATAAATATACTAATAGAATTCAAAATCAGCTTTTTGATAATATCTTATTGCCTTAAACTTCAACTAACAATACTCTCTACATTCGCAAAACCTTATTTTATCAATTCTCAAAATACTGTATAATAATGATATAAGGCTATTCTTATATTGAACCTCCCAAATATTCATTACTTTTCAAGGTTTTTTAAATGAGCTTACTCACAAAGTATCAAATTGTTAAAAGCGACCTTTGTGATATTAAACTGTAAATGTTCAAACGAAACTTAACATCAGAAATTACAGCAATTAAAACCAATCTTGGCAACAAAATTAATACTGTTGGCAATGAGATTTTATCTCGTTAGAAAAGACATAAAAATTAATAAGACAGACTGGAAAATTACACTATTGGATGTTCGGACTATTATTACCATTGATGTTTAAGTAAGTAGCTCTATATTCAATACGAGTGATTAACTCTTGATAGGTTATACCATTTAACGGTAATCTAAAATACAAAATATATCCAACTTAGATAAGAATAACAAATGAACATTTAGCCTCACCTTTACATTATGGTCAACAGTAATTATAAGGTTTATAGCCTTAATACCTAATGAATGACTAATGACACTATATTCTTTAATTAAAGACTAATAATTCACATAAATCACCACGACTTAACTTTTTAATTTTTCAAAAAAAAGAATTCTCATATCTCTAATCTCACGATTAATCCTGATAAATCTATTTTACCTTACTCTCACCTAATACAATATTTAATACTAAAATAAAAAATTAACATATCTACAGAATTATTTAATAATATGCCCTATTATTCATATAATTACTATCACTATTTAACAGGAAATCTATTTATGAAAACTACAATTTTTAATCCAACATTTAAGCATTCTGCATTAATTCTAGTAGATATTCAAAACGATTTTTTAGAAGCAGGCTCTCTTCCTGTTCCCCAAGGGGATAAAATTATACCATTGATTAACCAACTTCAACATTGCTTTGAACATATTGTTGCCACCAAGGATTGGCACCCCGAAAACCATATAAGCTTTTCAAATCATGCTAATCACAAAGCTTGGCCTAAACATTGTATTCAAAATACATGGGGCTCAGAATTCCCAAAGAATCTAAATATCGAAAAAATAAAAGCTGTTTTTCTAAAAGGACAAAATAAAAATTATGACAGCTACAGTGGTTTTTATGACGATTCTAACAAAAAAAATAAAACTGGTCTTTTCCATTATCTCCACTCCAATGCAATTGATACAGTATTTGTAGTAGGATTGGCTCTCGATTATTGTGTACGAGAAACAATAATTGATGCTCATAATTTAAAATTTCAATCTTACTTAATCACTGATGTTACAAAAAGTATTTCACATTACCCTGAACTAATAATTTTAAAGCTCCAAAAGCTTGGGATATTAACTTGTTTAGCTAAAGATATTCTAAACAATTTTAAGTTAAACCATAATTTCCAAAAAGTAAATTTTCACATACTTTAACACTGAAAATCATTAAAGTTTCCACAAAATCAAAAATCTATTGAAAAGACACTTTAAAAATATATAAACTATAAAAGAGTAAAAAGCATACTCAGCATTTATATAAACTACCGCCCTTACTTTACCTAAATTTCCCTCAAACTCTTGAGCTAGGTCATTTTTATCAACATAATCATCTGATCGATGTCCACAACATATCATTAGATTAAAGTAATATTAATATAGTTATGAATCTTATTAAATCTGAAATCTACAAAATTCTTCATGTTATCGATCACCCTTATTAAGGAAAAAAAATTAAAGGAAAACTACTCCTATCAAAAGAAGAGTTTCCTTTAATGACTTTATTTAGTTATGTATATCGTATAAATTTTATCTAATTATTATATTATTTCTTAGTCTCAGCAGTAGTTACAGGAGCAGCATCAGGATCAATTTGCATAGCATCTTTAACAGTTCTAAGTCCTTCATCAATAGTCTTTCTTATTGCAATAGTTAAAGTATCTAACGCTTTAGTAACGGCACTAACTGCTGCGTTTTTTATCCCATCCTTTACATCATTATTGACATTATTACCATTAGCAAACTTACCATTCTTAGCCATTGCCCTTAACGCAATACCCCCTGCTATAACTGCATCTTTTGCATTCTGAGCAACACCAGATGCAGTAATATTATTAGCAACACCATTATGTTTAGCTAACTTAGCAGCATCACCACCAACACCCTTAGTAATAGCTTTTAATATATCAGCACCAGTTACCGCCCCAACAGCTTTAGTTGCATCACCAACCGCTTTTTTTGCATTAGCAGCGGCACCTCCAGCATCAGTACCAAATAATTTACCTGCTTCACCAGCATTCTGACCTCTTTGGGCACCGGTGTCAGCTTGAATACCATCTCCTGCATCTGGATTTCCTTTACCTTGAAGAACCACATCTACAATTAACTTAATCCCATTCACTAGAGAATCAACATTATCACCTTTAACACCACCAGCACCAGCAGCACCAGCAGCAGCAGCATTCCCAAGTAAGGCATCAGAATCACCAATAGCATCACTAGCACCCTTAGCACCATCAATTATTTTATTAAGAACACTATCAATGAGTTTTTTCACTTCTGTCTCTACAGACTCAGCATTAGGATTACCTTCTGATTTCATATCTGAAACAATTTTCTCAAGGGATTTTTTAGTACCTTGAACAGTGTTTTGTACCTTTTTAAAGTAATCTTTAACATCAGATTTTTTAGTATTAGTATTAAACCTTAATACACTACCCACCATCTCACCAAAAGAAGTGAAAACATTTAAAAAATCATTACTTAAACTAACAACAGACTTTAAGAATTTACTCTGAGGATTCTCTTCATCAACAGAACCATTATTACAGCTAACCAAAAAAAATAAAGTCATAAATAATATCGCACTTAATGTATTCTTCTTCATTGTTATGTGCCTCCTTATTAACCTAATAATTTAATGCAAAAATTTTATTTTTCAAGTTATTATTAAAACTTTTTGAAAATCTTAAGAATAGTTTAATAAAATAAAAATAATATAATTTATTATTATTATAAAAATAACTTAAATAAAAAGTTAAACTTAAAATCGATAAAATTATGCTTAATTAAGATAACATATCGGTTGTGTATCACAAATAATCTTATTAATTGCATAAAGAACTAACTATAAATATGAGTTAACT
Organism: Borrelia coriaceae; assembly: GCF_023035295.1. Classification (NCBI taxonomy): domain Bacteria; kingdom Pseudomonadati; phylum Spirochaetota; class Spirochaetia; order Spirochaetales; family Borreliaceae; genus Borrelia; species Borrelia coriaceae. The sequence goes on along the minus strand of NZ_CP075095.1, from coordinate 26,655 downwards.
TCATAGTTGCACAATATATTCACACAGTAAACGAAACATAGTTAATAAAATTTCTATATTATATCATTAATATACAATGCAAAATAAAAACCATCTCATTAGACACTTTACCTAAACTTTACAACAAATACTCCCTTATTATTATTCCTTGCTACGGATTTAAACCTTATCTCTTTTCAAAAAAGGCCTTTATCCAAGCAAAAAAAAAAGTGGTCTCATCTAAATGAGCTCAATGCTCTAAATGAAGGCAAATCTATATTTATCTTATTATTTCAACTTTTTACAAAGTGCTTAAATAACTCCTTAACTTTAAACCCCAATATACAACTTACACAGTCAAATACCTGAAAATACAAAATTCAATCCAAAACCAGTAAAACTTCAATAAAATTGAATTTACCTGGTAGTATAATCAGTTTATAAAAAACAAAATCACTATTTAATAATTTAAAAAAATAAATGTCCTGTAAACGAACTAAACACAATGACAAATTGACTACGATTTCATTAAATTTTAATTTAACAACTATTACCTTGTTTTTAACACTTATTAAAGTATAATGTTAAAGATATCATAATGTATTACTTTAAAAAAAACTAAACAATACATTATATTAATAATGATTAGTACAAAAGGGGGAAGTGTGTTATTTTCTTTCAAAAACTTAAAATTAACAACAAAAATATTACTAGTTTTTTTACTTGCAGCGTGTTCTTCCTTGCAAGTTGAGGATGATAAAATCAACAAGAAAATGAGGATATACCAATATCTAAGCAACAACCTAGAATTAACAGGCGTGGTTGATTACCAAAATAACACAACGCAAATATTCTTATATACTAAACTAAGAAACCACAGTATCATTAAACAAACTCCGTTAACACTACCAGACGGAACTAAAATAGAAGGTAAAACAAGTTATGAATATGATAGTAAAGCTTCATTTGGGAAATGGATTAATACCTCCTCTTTTAGCTTAAACAAAGCTATGTTAGAAAAAGTACTCAATGAAGATGAATACGTATATAACAAAGAAGACATTAAAATTAAAGTTGGCCTAGAAACGTTACAAGTCAATAAAGCCAAAATTAGAGACTTTATGTTAAAACTGGATGCAATTGAAAAACAACATACTACAAAAGAACATCTCGAAAAACAATAGATTTAAAAAATAATAATAATCAAAGCTTTAAAATTAACGATATAGACAACGTTAGTTTTAAAGCTGTTTTATTATGACTATCAAATGATAAAATTTTGTATAAACAATTTAAGCATCAAAAGCCACCTTTAAAATAAAAACAATGTCAATTTACAAACAAAATTAATATAAAGTTATATCTGTTAACCAAATGAATACTATCTAATCTCAAAATAATAAGATTACCTATACAAGAAATTTAAAATTTATATATCTAAACTAAAATAAAATGACAAAGGCTACTACCGTAGCCAACCTATTATTCTAATCAAACAATAAGAGTGAGACTTCAAAATCTCAGTCTATAAAATAATTATAAACTATTTTATCTTTTTGTAAAGTCTTTTTCAAAAGTTTTTATTCTATCTAAAATAAAGTATTAAAGACTTATTGTTTATAACTTGACATCGTATTAAGATAGTATAAATTACATGACTTAAACATAATAAATTTATCGTATTTTTAAATTATTGAATTTCTCAAGCATCTTATTAAAAAAATCTTTTTCATTTTTATATATTTCTTTGAGCAAAAAACTAGCAAATTTTATATTAGATTTGTAAAAATCTAAAATTTCTTCATTGTCTAGTTGAATCTTTAAAGACTTTAAAATATTGACATTATTTTTGATAATTTCATTATTATTCTCTAAAACCTTAATTGCGTAATCCACCCCTTTACTTAAAATTAAGTTATGATCAATCTTACCGCTATCAATTCCTATAACTAACTTGATATACCTATATATGGAGGTTTTTGCTATATTGTAACTTTTGATAAAAGCTGTGAAGCTTTTATACCCGTCAAGAGCATAATATTTGCTTTCATTAATTTCTTTTAAGATCCTAGCTGTTTCTATTTTATTATAAGATTCTTCTTTTATTAAAATTTTAAGTTTTTCTTTTAGTGCTGAATATCTTTCTTCTCTTGTTTTATTCAAAGGGTTAAGAGGAAAATTTTCTATATCAATTCTTCTGACTATCTCTATTTTTTTATTCCTATTCATTTTATATCCAAATGGAACTAACAGTTCCATTTGGAACTGTTCTATTGCTAATCTTAATTAAAAAATTATCCAACACTATCTTATAAGCCTTATAATAGTCCTCATTAGGATTAAAATCCACTCTGTGGAAAATAGCCTTTCTCAAATTATCTCGTTTTGGAATGCTTCCTAAAAATTTTTCTTTATATTCACTCTCAATAAATTCTTTTAACTCCTTATCTATGCTTTGCCTTTCAATTAGATTAGTTACTAAGTAGAATGTTGGTAATTCACTTCTAAATATATCTCTTAATCTGTTAGTTATTAAATCTAAACTCTCAATCGCCCACTGATCTGTTGGTAAAGGAATGACAAGATAATCTGTGATTACTAAACTATTGTTAAGTAGGCTGCCTAAAGTAGGAGCTGTATCCATAATGATAAAATCATACCTATAGTGTATATAACTTAAAAATATCTTAAGTAAACTTTCTTTTAAGGATATATTTTCTTCATTAAATTGGCTCAAGCTCAAATGACTTGCAATAAAATCGAGATTTTCATTGATCTTTATGACTGAATTTTCAATGTCCAATTCCTTTTTTAAAACTCTGTATATATTTATTTTTTTTATCTCTATATTTTGACCCTTTATAAACTTGATGTAAAAACTTGTACTACTAGCTTGTGGATCTAAATCAATCAATAGTATTTTGTAATTTTTGCTTGAAAGAATATTACTAAATAACAAAGACGTTGTACTTTTTCCGACACCACCTTTAATTGAAGCTACAGTAACTATTTTTGGTTTTCTTTTATCCATTTTAGTATTCCTTTGTTTTCAAGGTATTCTTTTCCATAGAATCGGTGCACTTCTCTTTCCAATTTTAATGTTCTATTTAACAAAGAATTATAAAATATCCTTTCTTTATTTTTTTCTTTTAGCAGTGTGTATAGGCTTCTCAGATAACAAAAAACACTGCCCTTTTTAAATCGGAATTCAATATAATAAATTTTTGTTAGTTTGGAAGTCTTTTTTATGTCGTTTTCCTCATATTTTATAATAAATGGTTTGGTTAATTTTGTAAATCCATAGTAAATACCCATGAATTTATCTTCTTGCCTTGTTTGAAATAAGTGAAGGCTTTCATATTCATTAGGATTAAAAACATTCCTAAAACATAACCAAAATTTACCTTTTTTGGGTTTTGCTTCAAAATTGTTTATCATACTAAAGATTTTTGTATGATACATTATTTTACATTTTTTGTTTTCTATTTTCTTAAAAAAGTTTCTGCGTTCTTTATCTATTTTTGATTTTCTTGCAGTTAACTTTGCTTTTAGTTCATGTATTGCTCTTTCCATATTTTTTATATTTTCCTAATTAAGAACCGATAACTTCTATTTTAATTATTTTCTTTATCAGTTCATTTGCCTTTAAGATTTCATTTGGATTGTCTATATAGTCAAGTTTTGGTTGATGTATTTTTATTTGATTTAAATATAATTTTTGCGTTTTTGTTTTGTTTTTGTCTTTGAACGTTCCTATTATTGTCTTGAAATCTGTTTTTGCATTTCTTTTTGACATGAACCATATCTTGTTCTTTTTTTTCTTCAGTATTATTTTAAAAAAATTTATGGCATTTTTTTCGTCATATTCTTTAAGTTCTTCCATGAAGTCTTTCAAGTTCCATAGCGTATTTTTATAGCTTATCTGTTTTTTTACAATGTTTTTTATTTCGTTTAGGTCTTTCTTTTTTATTTTTTCAAATTTTTCTAGTATTATTCTTTCTAAATTTTTTTCTTTATTATCTAATGATTTAGAATTCTTATATTTACTTTTCATATTACTTAAAAGATGTGAAAGTATTTGATGTGAAATTTTAAATTGTTGATTTTGTTCTTTCAGTTTATATTTTTTAATGGCATTGTCTTTTGCTCTATTTATGTTTTTTTTCTTTTGAATGAAATAAGTTTTACTTATTGCTTTATTGGCTATCTTCTCAAGAGTTTTGTTGATTATATAATAAGTGAAACTACCATTATTTTTGCCAAGTGGATTAAAATTTGTTTTTAACAGACCAATTTCCTCAAAATTTTTAATATCACTTTGTATTGTTCTTTTTGTTACTGTTTTAAATCCTTTTTTTTCTAGGATTGAGTTTACCATCATTACAACATTTTTTAAAGAATACTTTTTCTTATTTTTAAAATAATTATGTTGTAATTTTTGAATTACCCAAAACACCTTTAATCTTCTATCTACTACTTTGTTAAATGGCATCTTGCTGGTCTTTTCTTGTCTCATCTTAAAACTCCTATCGTTTGATCTTCATCTTTAAAATGCTAATGATATTTTAATTGAATATTGGACAGAAAGTAAAGTCTTTAAATAATTATGTTTATACTTTGTATTTTTTACTCTAGTAATAGTGAAATTATGTTTTTTGATTTGTGAGTTGTTTACTATATTGTTAAATAGATGTAAGTTTCTAATACTAGGTAAATTTTATCACGAGGAATTTTTGAGAGTAGTTTACAAGATTTGTTTAACTTTAGTTTTTATCTTTTATTCTTGTAATTTTAATACTGCATCGAGATTTTGCCTTTCTTTAGAAGAAGCAATAAAGTTGGAAATTGCAGGTTATGAATTTTTAGGTGGTGGTAAATTTAAAACTCGAGTTCATTCTAAAGATTATTTTAACTCCGTTAAAGATATTAATGGTTATTCTTATTATTTTATATTGGATAAGGATATGAAAAATATTGTTATGCAGATAACTTTGTATTCGGAAGTAGCAAGTTTGTTGGATTATAGATTTGGATTTATTTTTGATTTTGGTTTTAGATTTGATTTTTTTAATGCTATTTCCCCCAATTCATTTGAATTTCAAGTTAAAAAATTTTTTAAGAGAATAATTTCCTTAAACAAGGATCTTGATATAGATAATAATAGGCAAGTTTCTACTTATACTTTTAGTATAGAGCATATAAGAGATATTAATCGTGAATTTGAGATTAGAAATCATGAAGAGGATATTAATTCCAGTACAAGTGAACTTATGTACTTTGTAGGAAGTTCTAAATATGCTACCTTAAGAGAAACATATATTGTGCTATATTATTATGTTTTTAAGTCCATTGAGAGATTTATGCAACAATAAAGGCTTTATTATTAATTTTTTGTTTTAGAAGTTGGTGATAGTTAGATGTTCTTATCACTTTTTCTTGATATAATTTACTTAGTATGTCTTTAAAAGTTAGTGTAAAAAAAGATCTTGAGTTTTTTAGAAAAAACTTGGAATCAATATATATTAGATATTTGAAATACGAGATCTCATATTCTAGGTTAAATAAGAACTTGAGTGTTCTTGCTGAACAACATAAAAGTCTCCTCTTAAGGAAAGATAAATTTACTAACCTTTCAATTATATTGAATCTTTCTAAAACTCGTAAAATAATAAAGGAATATATCAATCTTGCAGTGATTGAGGAGATAAGGCAGAAAAATAAGCTTTTGTTTTTTTGGATTCCTAAAGAGGTTAAGGCTTTGTCCAATATAGATATAAAAGATCTATGTAGAATCGAAGAATTGATGGTTGCTAATAATATTTTAGGTCAAAAAGTATATTTTGAGTCTTTCCTAGGTTTGTTTAAAAGCCCGGAATGGTTAAATAATTATTCACATCATTATAAGATTTCAAAAATTAATAGTTATAGAAGAGAGCAGATATCGGTTAAGATCAATTTAAAAACTTATATTGAGATAATCAATATTTTATTGACTCAAAAAAGAGATATTAGGTTGAAGTTTTATGGAGTGTTAATGGCAACAGGACGACGTCCTGTTGAAATACTGAAAGTATCTAAATTTTATGTTGAAGATAGTGAACATATTTTAATGAAACATATTGCAAAGAAGAAAGAGCATAATTTAGTTCATGAAGTTGTTTTTCCTACTTTTGCTGATTCTAAATTGATTATTGATTCAATAAAGGAGATAAGGTATATGGAAAGGACAGAAAAACTTTCAAAAGAAATTGTATCTTCAAATCTTTCTTATAGTTATAATAGATTGTTTCGTAAGATCTTTGAAAATATATTTGAACCTGAAGAGTCAATTTATTTTTGTAGAAGACTTTATAGTAGATTTTCTTATCTTGCATTTGCTCCAAAAAATATGGAGCTAAATTTGTGGATAACCACGGTTTTGGGACATGAACATGATGATATAATAACGGCTTTTCATTATAATCGTTATGTCTTAGAAAATTTGGATGATAGTGCTGATATTGATTTGTTGAAATTGATTAAAAGACGAATATATATCTATGTTAGGAGAAAAACTACATATTCTGTTATTACCATGCAACAATTGGAGATGTTGTTCAAGGAGAGTGGTATGATGGATGAGAATTATATAAAGACTTTGTCTGTGATTAAAGATTTGATGACATCAGATGGTATAGAAGAGTTGGAAATGATACGGGGTCTTAATGTTAGAATTCGTAAGGCTTTCAAGCAAAAATATGGTTATAATTATAACTATGTCAAACTTGGTGAGTATCTGGCCGTAATTTTTGGATATAATGTTTAAGGAGCTTATAAAAAGTTGATTTTGATTCAATGTTTAATTTTAATTATTTTGGAGCCTTTTTTAAAATACCTTTGTTTGTAATATATTTGTTAGTTGTATGGATACAGGATTTCTTTATTTTTTTAAAAAGGCATTAAGTGTCGATGGTGATAGAATGATTTATATTTCTTATCTTTATGATAACTTAGTGTCAATTGAACCAATGCATGATTGGTTAAAAATTGATTTTAGAGACTCTAAGCGAGGTAAAAAATATTTTTTCCTTTTTAAAAGAAGTGAATTGAATGGAGAATTTATTTCTTGTAATTTTTTAAAAACAGAAACTAATTATGGTCTTGACATTAAATTTTCCGATGGTAATCTAAATATTTTTTGTAAGGATAAAAAATCATTAGACTTTTTGAAATTTAGGGTTGAACATTTTTTTAAGTCTAGTTCAAGGGGTCTTAACTTTGTAAATAAAGGTAATAATAAAACAAGAATTGGAAAAAGGAGAGTAATTAAGGGTAAGAATATTAAAGATATTAGTAGTAAGCGCGGAAGTTCTTGAAATCAAAGGGAGATTTGTTATCTAAAAGTTTTTTTTCAATTTTTTCAATTTTTGAGTAACTGTTGCCTTTTTTTAGAGTGTTTTCAAATAATTCAATTTGTTCTTTATTGTTGAAGAAGGCTATTATTTCGACTCTTCCATCATCTAGATTCTTAACAAAGCCTTTGATTGATATTTTATTTGAGATTTGTTCTATAAAGAACCTGAATCCCACACCCTGTACTTTCCCAGAAATGAGGTATTGGTATTTATACATAGTATTATCCTTTTTATAAAATATAAGAGGAGAGATTGTAAAATTGAACTCCTCTTATTGATAGTTTATATTTTTAAATGTTTTTATGCATTGATATAAGTTTTATCCATTTCCATTCTTATATTATCAGATAATCCTCCAAATATAATTTGGATACCATTTCCCTTTTTAAGCACTCCACTTGCTCCAATGGATTTAAAATAGGTAACAGACTTTACTAGTTCGATTTTGTTAACATTTATTCTTAATCTTGATGCGCATGCGTCAAGATATGTGATGTTGTCTTTGCCCCCGAGTCCTTCTAGTACTTTTTTTGCAATTTTTGATATTCCTGTGTTTTGTGAACTTGTTTTTATGACTGTCTCTAGATCTTCACGGCCTGGTGTTTTTAGATTGAACTTTATAATTGCAAATTTGAAAATGTAATAAAATGCTATGAAGTAAAATATTCCAATTAGAGGGATCATTATCCAATTTGTTTTATTATTTCCTTGTAATATGCCGAATAAAAACATATCAATGAATCCTCCAGAAAATGTTAATCCAACTCCAATATTGAAAATATGTGCTAGTAGATGTGCTAGTCCAAATAAAGGAACATATATGAGATAGTAAAGAGCAGGAGCAGCAAACAGGAATGCAAATTCAATAGGTTCTGTTATTCCTGTTAACATTGATGTGAAACTAGCTGATAATAATAGAGAAGCTGTGTTTTTTTTATTCTCATTTTTTGCAGTATGATACATGGCAAGGGCAGCCCCAGGTAATCCGAAAATCATTACTATAAATTCACCACTGAAAAATCGTGTACCTCTTGTAACTTCGAAGTGTACAGTATTAGGATCTGAGAGTTGTTTGAAAAAAATATTTTGTGCTCCTGAGATCAATTCTCCGTTAATTTCCATGATTCCACCCAAAGATGTTTGCCAAAATGGCATATAAAATATATGATGAAGTCCAAAAGGTATTAAAGATCTTTTTATAGCCCCATATGCAAAAGAACCGAAATATCCAGATTGTTCTATAATATTTCCAAGTGTAGTCATCATTCCTTGAATTAGTGGCCAAATATATGTTAAAATTATCCCTACTATAAACATCATAAGTGTGGTTATAATGGGAATGAATCTTGACCCTCCAAAAAATGCTAGAAATATCGGTAGTTGGATGTTATGCAGTCTATTATGCAACATTACTGCAATAAATCCTGCTACCATTCCCCCCATTACGCTCATCTGAAGAGAGAAAATTCCAAGTACATTTGTGTATTCTTGATTTTTTGCGATTGCCTCTGCTTCGGGTGTTCCAATTGATATTAGTGATTCTACACTTACGGTTGAAGGGTTTATTCCTTGGATAGATAAGATTCCATTGATAGTTTGATGCATGACTAAAAATCCTACAACTCCAGCAAGAGCAGCTGTTCCTTTTTCAGCTCTTGCCAGTCCAATTGGAATTGCCACTGCAAACATTAAAGGTAAGTTTGAAAAAATTACTTCACCTGTATATTTCATTAAAAACAGTATTGAACTTGCTAAAGTATTCTCACCAAGTATGTTTTCAATGCCATAAGCTTGAATCATGGTTTTGTTGGTAAGTGCACCACCAATTCCTAGTAAGATCCCGGCTATTGGTAGAAGAGCTATTGGTAACATAAAAGCTTTTCCCACCTTTTGTAATATTGTAAATATAGATTCTGATGATATTGACATAATATTCTCCCCCTTGAATAGTTGTTAAAATAATATAATTAACATTTTTAATTATATTATTTAGTTATATATTAACAATATTTGTTAATCTTGTAAATAAATTTAAAGACAAAATTGTTTCAGAAGGAATGGGTGGTGCCCATTCCTTACAAGTTATTGTTTTTGATGGTTATGATTCTTTTGTTATTTTTTCTAGTTCTGTGTTGACATTATCTGATACAACGCCAAATATAATTTGTAGTCCTTTGTCTTGCCTTATAATGCCTTTAGCACCAAGTTCTTTAAAGTAAGCGTTATTTTTGACAAGATTCATGTCATGTACCTCAACTCTTAATTTTGTAATGCATGCACTGTGGTATTTAATATTACCAACGCCTCCAAGGCCTGTGATGGTTTTGGTTGTAATTTCTTTTAAATTATCAAGTATTTCTTTTGAGCTTGCTCTTGTAGCAGTTACTCCATCATCTTCTCTTCCTGGAGTTTTGAAATCAAATTTGACTATGCTCCATTTGAAGACAAAGAAATATATAAAGAAATAAGGTATTCCTACGTAGAATATATTTATCCAACTTGTTCTTTCATTCCCTTGAAGTATTCCGTAAAGAAGGTAATCAATAAATCCATCTGCAAATGTAACTCCTACCCCAACATTTAAAAGATGCATCAATACGAATCCCATGCCATACATAAAGACGTTAAAACCAAAGAATAAAATAGGTGCTGCGAAAATGAATGTGAATTCGACAGGTTCTGTTATGCCTGTTAAGAATGATGTGAATGCTACAGAACCAAGAAATGCTGCCATTTCTTTTTTGCGTTCAGGTTTTGCTACCCACCACATGGCAAGTGCTGCTCCGGGGAGTCCAAATGCATGTCCTGGCCATTTTCCAACCCAAAATCTTGTCCCTTTTGTAACTTCAAAGTGTCCTGAAAAATTTGGGTCTGCAAGTTGTGCAAAAAATATTTTTTGTGCTCCTGAAATCAATTCTCCGTGAATTTCCATTGTTCCGCCTAAAGGTGTCTGCCAGAATGGCATGTAGAATATATGATGAAGACCTGTTGGGACTAATGCTCTTTCAATTATGCCAAATAAAAATGAACCAAAGTAACCAGATTTTTCTACAATTTGACCTGTCATTGCAATTATGCTTTGTATAGGTGGCCAAATAAATACGAGTATTATACCAATAATTAACATAGTACCGGTTGTAACTATTGGGACGAATCTTGTTCCTCCAAAGAACGCTAGAAACTGAGGTAGTTTAATGTCGTAATACTTGTTGTGGAGATGTGCGGCAATGAACCCTGAGATCATACCCCCAAGTACTCCTATCTGGAGGGTATGTATGCCAAGCACATTTGTATATTCAAATGATTTTGCAACAGCTTGTGCTTCAGTAAATCCTGTTGTCATTAAATATTCAGGATTGACTGTTTCAGCAGTTATTCCTTGGATTGCGAGAGTACTGCTTATGGCTTTATGCATAATTAAAAATCCAATTCCTCCTGCAAGTCCAGCAGAACCTTTTTCTACATTGGCAAGACCAATGGCAATTCCTAATGAGAATATTAGCGGTAAATTTTCAAATACTACACCACCAGTATCTCTCATGACCGATAGGATAATGTTTAGCAGGGTTCCTTGTCCCAGAGTATTTTCAAGTCTGTAAGTTTGAATCATTGTTTCGTTGGTAAATGCGCCACCAATTCCTAGTAAAAGTCCTGCTGCTGGCAGGAGGGCTATTGGCAACATGAAAGCCTTACCGATTTTTTGTAAAATGGCAAATTTGTTTACAGTGGTAGTCATAATAAATGCTCCTCGTACTCACTTGTTAAATATAGTATATATTAATTAATTTAATTAATATATACTATATTTAAAACAATAATAATTAATTATCTTGATTACATTTATGAAGTTACTAACATTGTTTATGTTGTAATGGTGGTTAGGTAGTTATAAATTTCACTGTCTTTGGGAGCATAATCTAATGGTAGCTTTTTATTTAAGTCTCGTATGTATGGATTTGCTCCTTTTTCTATAAGCGATTTGATGAAATTGATGTCATATCCGATAATTATGGCATTGTGAAGAGCGGTTTTGCCTTCTTGATTTGTTAAGTTGATGTTGCAATCTTTTGACATTGCATAATTTATTATATTCTTGGATTTTGATTTTATTGCATGAATTAATATAGGATTTCCATCAGAAAATATTGTATTTAATGAAAAACTGTTTGACTTTTGTGCTAAAAAGACTTTAACCTTGTCTATGTTATCATTGCTTACTAATGCTTTTAGTTTGCGTTTTTCTTCAATGTATATTTGATATTTGTCTTTAATTTTAATACTTTTTAAAAAAGTATTTTTGTTTTCTTTTAAGTCTATATAATAGGGTATCGTGTCAATATTATTTTTATAATAATCAATGGCAATTTTAATCTTATCTGAATTAATATAATAAACATTTAGTAGTTCTTTGAAATAATTATTATCATCTTTAATGATCTCGAATTTGACTTCGTGGTTTTGATGTTCTTTGAATGGAACTAAATTATAGTTTTGATCGTAAAATAGTAAGTCAGTTATTTGACCTTTTGAGTCTTTAAGTATTGGAATGATATTGCCATACTTGTCAACACTTATGTCTGATATTTTATTATCTACACTGGGTAATTTATATTTGTTATACATTGGCGAAATTTCTTCTTCTAATGCTGCAATTTTGTCTTTGATTGCTGTGTTCATTGCTTTAATATATGCATTATAATTTTTTACGATCTCATCTAATGGTTTGTTTATATTTTCTGAATATTTTTCAAAACTAGCATTAAATATGGTATTTATTGGTGTTAGTTTTGACATTACTTCCATTTTTATTGGTTCTTGTAATCTTGAAATATATTTTTGTAAAAATGTTGAATTAATTTTGTGTATTTCAATGAAATCTTCTTTGAATGCTTGGAAATCTTCTAATAGTTGTTTTTCTGAGAAATAATGAGAAAAATTAGAAATCATGATAAAAAGAATAAATAGTGTTAAGTAGTATAAAGAATTAAACTTTTTCATTTTGTTCTTGAGCTTGATTCTTAAATTTTTGTTAAAAATAGTGAAAGATATAATTCCTATAATAATATATCCAAGGTACATAAATGTTTTGCTTAATGCATAATAACTCATTTGATTTCCTTTAGGTTAATTTTTATATATTATATCAAAACAGATCTATTTTATTTACTTTGTTTGTGTGAGAAAGTATAATCAAATTGTTATATGCGTGTATTTTTAGATTCTTGTGTATTTTTCATTTTTTTATTTTTGTTAAGTTGTTCCACATTTTTATTAGATGAATCTGAAAAGGAAGCTACTATGGATCTTATAGCTTTAAAGGCTTTAATGTTATATCCTAAACTTAAGATTTCAAATTCTGATCTAAGAAAGTATACAGATTTAAGTGACTCTTCTGAGCATAGTTTTGATATTTTAGAAGGAAATCAAGAGAATGAAGTTTATATTTCTGAGCCTAGTTATAATGATAATATTGAATATATTAAGCATCTTTATTTATATAATAAGAGATTATATAAAATCATCTTAGCATATAGCATAGTTCAGGGTTTGTCTTTTAAAACAGAAGTCTTGAAGTATTTAGATAAGCATAATATTAAAGAAAAATTTCCTTTAAGGATAAAATTTCCTTTTTCAAGAGTATATATGGATAATAAATCTTGGATTGTGCTTAAAAAGATCTTTTTCGATATGATTATTCAAGATAAAAAATCTTTAAGTGTTGCTAAACGAAAGTTGGAAAATATGCTTAAAAGCTTTTCTAATGAGTAATTTATTTATTCAAGTTCTTCGAAGATTTTTTTTATGCTTTCTTTCCTTGTAATTTCTCTTTTCTCTAAATCAATAGCTATTGATTCTTTTAACTTATCTATGTTTTGAAGTAAAAGCTCTTTAGCTCTTGCTTTGTCTATTTGCTTAACTTTTAGTTTTTTTTGTATTTTGTTTGTTTTCTCAAGCTTGTGGATCTCATTAAGCATACTTAATTTAAAGTGTATTATGTTTTCAGATACTTGAAATTCTTTTGCCATCACTTTTTGTGGATATTTGATTGATTTATATTGTAATACTTTTAGTTTTAAAGTAGTAGTTGGTATTAATAAATTTGTTGCAAATATATTGGCTTCTATTTTCATGTGGTTATCTTGAGTATTAACAGTATCTGTTCTCTTTGATGGATTAAACACTTGATATTTATGCATTAAATAATGACCAAGTTGTTGTGCTATTGCAAATCTTTTGTTTTCTAGATTCATTGTTTCGTTTATATATATAGTCTTTTTATTTGGTTTAATGTAGCCTGCAAAATTTTTGTATTTGTCTTCGAATGCAATTTCAAATATTTTAAGGCCTTCTCCTATTGCAATCTTTATTATTGGTACTGGAATGAGTAGTACAGCATATTTTGAGATTATATAATCAGAGTAAATATAAGGGGCTTTAATATATGTGCTAAAATTATTGGATTTCATTCAATATAAACATTCTCCTTTTAATATTGTATAATATAATTGCATTATGAGATATAGTTTTTTCTTATTTGTCTTGTTTTTTTTTTCATGTAAGACATTAAAGGTATATGAATTGCTAGATGAGAAATTTGACAAGATTGAAAGGGCTAACTATTTTCTTTATTTTTATCCAAATAGTCAAATTTATATAAAGAGAGATAAGTCGACTAATAATTTTTCTGTGTTTTTTAATGTCGTTTTGGATTCGAAATTAAATTTTGATAGCGGTTATTTAAAATTAATTCAAGATGATAATTATATTGGTAATGTTAATATTTCTAAAGTAGTTGGTATTGGAAATTTTAGATTTTTGTATATTTCTATTGATAGAAACAATGCTGATCTTATCTTAACGGCTCTTAACCCTTCCAAGAGTTTGTCTTTTGTTTTGAATGATAATTCTTATCAAGTGTGGACTAGAGAAACTTTTAAATATGATGCTAGCTTTATTGATGTTGACTTTGAGAGTACTCGAGATACTTTAAAATATGCACTTGAGAATAATATTTTATAGTATTTATATTGTGTAAGGGTTTTTAGTAAGTTGATGTCGAGATTTTTTAATAGGTATGTTATTTTTTGTTGTTTTCTTTTCTTGATGTTTGCTTGTTCAACCATTGAGGTGAGAAATAAGATGGAGAATCTTGAGAGGTTAATTGGGAATTCAAAGTATATTAGATTGATATTTGATAAAAATAAAGTTTCACTAAGGCATTATTTTACTATTTCTGGAAAATACAATTTGAGATATAAGGAACCATTGTTTTTGCAATGTGGTAATGATATAGTGGCTTCATTTTTGCTTGGGAGTTATAGAAGAATTGGCGATGAATATATTCAAACTTTTTTTAGTGTGGGTAGAGATATTGCTTTAAAAGCATATTTAGAACTTGTTGAGACTAGAAAATTTTTTATTGTAAACACTGCTGGTAAGGTTCTCAAGAGCATTGTTTTCTCACATTTGCCAGATAGTGAAGATATTTTTATTCAAAATAATAATATTAACTGAAATATATTTTGCACTTTTATTTTGATTGTTGCTACTTTTTTTGTTTTTTGGTGAATTTTTTGAGATTAATCAAAGCGATAAAAATTTATTTTTGTAACTTTTAAATATAAATATGGATTTTAAATGGATATAGTTTGATTCAGTTAATAGCAATATGTTTAATTCGGTATACATTTTTGTATATATCATTTTCTGTATTTCATAATTTTGGGATTAATTATTGGTAGCAATGGTATTAACTTTGTTTTTCTTTATAGAATAAGAATTGTTTGAAAGGAGGAATTACTTTTGGCTAAAGATGAAATGACATTAATGTCGCAGATTAAGAATAATAGTCTTGATTATAAGACAGAGATTATAGCTGGACTTACAACATTTTTAAGCATGGCATACATAATTATTGTTAATCCTTATATACTCTCTAGTGCAGGAATGCCTGTGGGAGCATTAGTAACAGCAACATGCTTGACAGCTGGATTTGCGACTATTTTTATGGGTGTTTTTACTAATACTCCTTTAGCATTGGCTTCTGGAATGGGTATGAATGCTTTTTTTGCATTTTCTGTTGTTAAAGGTATGAATATACCTTGGGAAGTTGCTTTAGGTGCAGTTTTTGTTGAAGGCATTATTTTTATCATTTTATCTTTATCTAGAGCACGTGAGGAAATTGTAAATGCTATACCAATGAATTTAAGGTGCTCTATTACTGTTGGGATAGGGTTATTTATTGCCTTTATTGGTTTTGTAAATGGGGAAGTCATTGTTAAGAATGAGGCTACATTAGTTGGTCTTGGAAATCTTATGAGCTTAAAGGTTTTACTTACATTATTAGGGATTATTTCCATATTTATTTTTGAACTTAAAATGATTAGGGGAAGTATATTGTTATCAATTTGTATAACTACTATAATAGCATGGTGTTATGCTTGCTTTGATAGCGAATCTGCTGCTAGTGTAGGAATTAGATTACCGGATGGTGTTTTACGATATGAGTCACTAGCACCTGTATTTAATAAGTTGAGCTTTTCTTATATGTTAGATGAAAATTTTTGGAATTTTATTTTTATAGTATTGATTTTATTGTTTAATGATTTATTTGATACTGTTGGAACTTTGCTAGGCGTTGCTTCAAAGGGAGATTTGGTTAACGAGCAAGGTAAGATACGTAAGGCTAGTAAAATATTATTAGTTGATGCTATTGCTACTACTTTTGGAGCAGTTATGGGTGTATCTCCTGTAACTACTTATGTTGAGAGTTCAACAGGTATTGCTGAGGGTGGACGGACAGGGCTTACATCAATTGTAACAGGTAGTTTGTTTTTATTGGCAGTATTCTTTGCACCTTTGTTTATTGCTGTTCCTGCTAGTGCAACATCAGCTGCTTTAATATACGTGGGATTTTTTATGTGTAAAGAAATAAAGAATATAGATTTTTCAAATATGAGAGAGGGTATTCCTAGTTTTTTGGTATTGTTTTTGATTCCTTTGACTTATAGTATAGCTGCAGGAATAGGAATTGGGATAATTTTTTATGTGGTTATAAATATATTGCATATTGTGTGCATCAAAGAAAATATAAAAATTTCTCCCGCAATACTTTTATTATTTTTTATTTTTATTTTAAAATTAATATTTTCTCATTAAGTTGTTTACTCTATTGTTAGAAGCCAATAGAGTAAAGTGATGTTTTTTAGTTTTTTTATTAAATTTTATTTTTTCTCTTTTTTGAGAACACTTTTTGTTTTGATTATTTAATGTTTTATTTATATTGTTATTGAATATTTATTAGTCCCTTTATTTAGCCTTGTCTTTATCTGTATTGATAAGTTATTGTATTATCTATTTTTTAAAAGTTTAGTTATATCTGATAGTTATATTTCTTAGCATTGTGAGAATATGTTTTGTATTCCTAACTTATGTTCTTTTAAATTGAAGTTAAGAATTTTATGTATATGTTAGCTTGATAGTTTTGTTGTTTTTATCTTGAAATTGTCAATTCCTATATCATTAAATTCGTTTATTAGATATTTTTTATTTTGGCAAAATTTTAGGTTTTTATTTTCTCATGGTTAAGAATCAATATAATGTTAGTAATCTTAAGCGTATTATTATAATATAATATATTAAGGTTTATTATAATCTAATAAGTTATATAATTTGATATCTTATATAATTTAATATTTATGTTAAAGTAGATTTAGTTTAGTATCATCATTTGTAATGGCAAGGGGAATTTATATGAAGAGATATTTGTTTGTCTTGTCAATTGTCAGTTTACTATTAATATCTTGTGATTTCAATGGACATAAGAATGATATTTCTAAAGTAGATAAAGGGTATATTTCAAAGATTGTTAAAGTTAAAAAATCCAAAAATGATGTTGTTACGGGAAAAGGAAAGAAAGAAATTTCTTTATATGAAGTAGTTTTTAATTTGAGATTAGAAATAGTTAATTTGATAGCTAGGGAAATTGACAAGATAAGCTTTTCTGAATTAAAAATCATGAGAGAACCCCGTGATTTTTATGGTTTACCTTTTAGTTACATTATATCTAGAGACGGTAAGTTTGTTCTAGTGTGTCCTGACCCTAAATGTGCCAAAATCTATAGAAGAAGATTTTATATATCACTTGATTATAATGAAAATAGACTTAAAAAGCTAGGAATGTTTTTTGCTAAAATAAGTTTGGATAGTGTTATTAATCTTTTAAACTGTATTTTTAGTGTGGTATCTTGTGCGTATCAGTTAAAGCTTGAGTCTTTAATTGAGAATATGAATCTTAAAAGAAATATATTGATGACTATGTCTATTAAGGATTTAAATTATATTAAATCAAATCTTGAATGGATTTTGTCTTTAAGAGAAGCATGGAATGATAGAATAAATGAACTTATTAATTTTATTAATGGAAATTTTAAAGGAACAGAATTTATGTTAGAAGAATTTAATCATTTTATTAATCAGCGATTTAAATTTTTAATGGGGGAAATGGAAAAAGTGGGAATATTGGTAGATGTTCTTTTGAAGTTGATAATCTAATGTTTTAGGCTAAGAGTTATAACTTGTCATCCTTGTTGGATTTATGAAATTATTTTGTCAAGATTAATATAGGGGTTGTATATCTCACTTTTTTTGTTATTCTTTATATAAAGATTTTAGCCGGTAAACATAATATTTGTATAAATATTGTGTCTTTCCTTTTAAAGGGGTATTGAAGTAATTAAAAAATTATCTGAGAAGTTTAATGTTATATGTGGATTTTTTCTAGTTTTATTGAAATGTTTAGTTTTATCTATGCAATTATTTAGTTATAAAGGGTAATTTAATTATCAGTGGACATAACTTAATAGTACAGAAATAAGAATTGTCAGTTTTTGATGTATTAATTCTTTTCAAGAAGAAGAAAAGGAGTCAACGTCAAACAATTTTTTATCATTTATTTTTAAATAAGTTCAAATAAGGAATTGTCATTAATGATATTAAAGATGGGGCTATTAATTGAAAATCTAAATTAGTACTTAAAACATCCTTACAAAAATTATATATTCATAAAATCCATAAGGTAGATTTAACGTTAAGTTATCTTGGTTATTTGAGGCTCATAAACTTCTTTTATTTTTGATAATAAGATTTGCTATTCTGTATAAATATTCATTACTCATACTAAGAATTACAATATTGTGAAAGTTGTGAGTAACCGTTCTTTCAATAGTGCCATTTTCAATTTCGCAATTTTTTATAAAACCTACTAATATTTTGTTATGATGATTGTATCAATGAAACTTTTATTTTAAGGAATAAGTAATAAAATTCTTTATTTTTAATAAGTAATATATTACTTATAGATTTTTGTTGAAAAATAGGGAAAAGGTGTTAATTATTACAATTGATAATAACTATTTTTAAGCAATGGAGGGGGTTCGAATTGATGTTTCATCATAAATGTTCGTTTGTAACGTTATTAATCTTTTTATTAGTTTGTTCTAATGGGTATGCTGTTTTTAGTAAAAATAGCAGTGTTTTGGTGATATTTGCTCTAGCTTCAGAAGCTGAGGAGCTGAATAAGCTTATGTCTCCTAAGGAAGAAATAGTATTGAAGGATTATGGGATTAATAAAAAAATTATTAAAGGTAAAATATTTAATCGCAATGTTATTTCTGCTGTTGTGGGGATTGGCAAGGTAAATACAGGTTTATGGACCAGTTATCTTTTGTCAAAGTATAAGATAAGTCATATAATTAATTGTGGTGTTGCTGGTGGTGTTATTGGTTCTAAGATGCCTAATCTTAAGTTAGGAGATGTAGTAGTATCTTCAGAAGTAGCTTATCATGATTTTGATTTGGTTAAATTTGGGTATAAAGTAGGACAGATCCCAGAGTTTCCTCAAAGATTTAGTAGCGATAGAAATTTGCTTGAAAAGGCATTAAAAGTGATTAAAACAAGACTTAAAGATTTTAATGGATATGCAGGATTAATATTGACAGGAGATCAATTTATTGATCCATCTTATATGGCAAAGATTGTTTCAAATTTTGAAGATGTAGTAGCAGTAGAGATGGAAGGTGGAGCATTGGGACATGTTGCTCATATCTTTAATGTTCCTTTTATAGTTGTTAGAGCTATATCTGATATTGTAAACCATGAGGGTAATGAAGTTGAATATAGTGAATTCCTTAAATTGGCAAAGGTGAATGCAGCTAAAATGGTACAGGAAATCTTGAGATTAATGTAGTTAATAGACCATTTAGTATGATTAGTGGTAAACTTGTTGTTTAAGTTAATTAGCATGAAGTTATTTGTTGACAGAATATTGGGAACTTAATTTGGTAGATTAATCACTATTGTTCGGATTAATTTGTGTATTTGGCGTATTGGATTGATTAGGAAAGTGTGTTCGTGCTTATAAATTGTTCAAGGATGATAGTTATAAATTTTTCTTATCTTGTTAGAGGCTTGCATAAGCGGTTAGTTGGGTTTCTAAGCTTGTTTTTTTCAATATTATGAGTAGCAACTATTTTTTAAGGAATTTATCATGGACAATGATGCAGTAATTATATTAGATTTTGGCTCGCAGTATAGTCAATTGATTGCGAAAAAAATTAGAGAGATAGGTTTTTATACAAGAATCATTACATATTCTGTTTCTGCACAAGAGATTAAGGATATGCATCCTGTTGGGATAATTTTAAGTGGAGGTCCTGCTTCTGTTTATCTAGAGGGAGCTCCTACTGTGGATATTGAAATTTTTAAATTAGGTATTCCTATTTTAGGAATATGTTATGGAATGCAACTTGTTATTAAATTGTTTGGAGGCGTAATTTCTAAATGCGATAAGCAAGAATTTGGTGATACTGAACTTTTTATAGAAGATAATCGGTCTAATTTGTTTTTAGGGCTTTCTGGTAAGTTGAAAGTAATGATGAGTCATGGAGATAATATTGAAAAGGTTCCAAGTAATTTCAAACAAATAGCTTCTACCAAAACTTGTATTGCAGCCGTATTTAGTGAAGAGAAAAAAATTTATGGCTTACAATTTCATCCAGAAGCCACTTGTTCAGAGGTTGGAAATCAAATACTTAAAAATTTTGTTTTTAAAATTTGTCAAGCTCGGGTTAATTGGAATTTAAGTGCTAGCGTATACGATTTTGTTGAAAAAATAAAACTTCAAGTAGGTGATAAAAAAGTAATTTTAGGACTTTCTGGTGGAACAGATTCTTTAGTATGTGCTTTACTTGTTAATAAGGCAATAAAAAGTAATTTAATCTGTGTTTTTATCGATACTGGTTTGTTACGCAAAAATGAAGTTCATGAAATATTAGAACTTAGTAGACATTACAATTTAAACATAAAACATGTTAATGCTTCTTCAATATTTTTGAATAATTTGGACAATATTGAAGAACCTGAAGAGAAAAGAAAAGTCATAGGACAAACATTTGTAGATATTTTTGAAAAAGTAGCTTTGGAAGAAGAGCGTGTTGAGTTTTTTGCTCAAGGCACTATTTATTCAGATGTCATTGAGTCTAAGTCGGGCAATAATGGTTTTTCATCACATATCAAATCACATCATAATGTGGGGGGACTTCCGGAGAAGATTAAATTAAAACTTTTAGAGCCATTAAGAGAGCTTTTTAAGGACGAAGTAGTTCAATTGGGAATTCAATTAGGGGTTGAAGAGAATGTTCTTTATAGACATCCATTTCCAGGGCCAGGATTGTCAATAAGAATAATTGGTAAGATCACTCAGGAAAAAATTAATATTTTACAGGAAGCTGATAGTATTTTAGTAGAAGAGCTTTTGGCAAATAATTTATATTATAATATAAGACAAGCATTTGTGGTGTTGTTGCCTGTAAAATCTGTTGGAGTTATGGGAGATAATAGGACGTATGAGTATACAGCTGTTATTAGGTGTGTTAATACTCTAGATTTTATGACTGCTAATTGGGTTGAATTGCCTTATGATTTTTTAAGGAAGGTTTCTTCAAGAATAATTAATGAGGTTAGAGGTATAAATAGAGTTTGTTATGATATTTCTTCTAAGCCCCCAGCTACAGTAGAATGGGAATAATGAAAATAAGGAGAATCTGTTGGTAGAGAAAATCGTGAAAGAAGCTTTGACGTTTGATGATGTTTCTTTAATTCCTAGAAAATCATCTGTATTACCTAGTGATGTTGATTTGCGAACAAAGTTAACAAAAAATATATCTTTAAATATACCTTTTTTAAGCTCAGCTATGGATACAGTTACAGAAAGTCGAATGGCAATAGCTATGGCTAAAGAAGGTGGAATGGGCATTATACATAAAAATTTTCCAATTGAAGCTCAAAGAAAAGAAGTAGAGTTAGTAAAAGGCTACCATCGTACTGGAATTGTCAGGAATCCTATTACTATAGATGAGAATGCAAATATACAAGAAGCTAAGATATTGATTGCACAACATAAGATCTCTGCATTGCCTGTTACGGATAGAGCAGGGAAAATATTGGGTCTAGTAACTAATAGAGACATTAAATATATTACAGATAATAATGTCCCCGTAATGAGTGCAATGACTAAAAAATTAATTACAGCAAAAGAAGATATAACGTTAACAGAGGCTAAGGAAATTTTGTTTAAACATAAGATAGAAAAGCTACTTATTGTTGATGAGGCTCATAATTTAAGAGGATTAATAACTTGCAAAGACATAGATCATGTGGAACATCAAGAGTATTTTCCTAATGCATGTAAAGATGCAAAGAATAGATTACGAGTGGGTGCGGCTGTTTCTACTGATGTTGATGCTTTAGAGCGTGTTGAGGAATTAGTAAAGGCGGATGTTGATGTCATTGCGATTGATTCTGCGCATGGACATTCTACGAGAGTACTTGAGCTTGCAAGGAAAATTAAAAATAAGTACCCAAATTTGGACCTCATTGCGGGTAATATAGTGACTAAGGAAGCAGCTTTTGATTTAATTGATTTAGGAGTAGATTGTGTGAAAGTAGGAATAGGTCCAGGAAGCATATGTACTACGAGAATAGTTGCAGGAGTTGGGGTACCGCAATTGACTGCCATTCATGATGTTTTTGAAGCTTGTAAACATACAAATACTTGTGTTATTGCGGATGGTGGAATTAGATTCTCAGGAGATATAGTTAAAGCAATTGCAGCAGGAGCTGATAGTGTAATGTTGGGCAATCTCTTTGCTGGTGCTTATGAGTCTCCTTCAGAAGAAATAATGTATAATGGAAAGAAATTTAAAGTTTATGTTGGGATGGGTTCTCTTGCTGCTATGGCTAGAGGTTCTAAATCGAGGTATTTCCAACTTGAAAATGAAGAGTCTTCTGGTAAATTGATTCCTGAAGGTATTGAAGGCATGGTTCCTTATGCTGGGAAATTAAAAGACATTATATTCCAATTAAAGGGAGGTTTGATGTCTGGAATGGGTTATTTGGGAGTGGGCACAATATTAGAATTAAAGATAAACGCTAAATTTGTAAGAATAAGCCCTGCTTCTTTAAGAGAATCTCATACGCATGATGTGTTAGAAAATAAGTAGCAGGTAATATTATTTGATTGTGCTTAACAATACCAAAGATTTCGAATTGAAAATTTAATTTTGGATTCAAGGTACAAAACGTATGGACGTTTTAACAAAATATAAAAAAATTTTTTCAATTCAAATGATACCAAAAGCCAAGTAAAGTCAATACTAAAATCTCTTGTAGCATTAAATAAAGATAAAACATCTGCTGATATTAAATTTATTCGTGTATCTCAAGTTAGATATCAAATCAACAGAATGTTAAGACGCAAGCTGCGCTTGTATAAAATCTACTGGATAATAGCAATTAAGAATGCAAAATACAAGAAGTCGTGTGGAGTAGAAGACTACTCAGCACGTGATATATACAACATAGTAATCAAGCTACTGAAAAATGATGGACAGAAGACAGTATGTAAACGAACAATTGAAAGAGATATAAAGTTATTAAATGAAATGGGTCTCTTAGAATCTAAAATTCTAAGATTTGGTGAGAATAAGGGCAGCATGTCTTTTTATAAACAAAATATGCAATTAGCACATTTACATAAAGACATAATTTCTAAATACCTTTTACATTTACTAAAAGATAGTTTAAGTGATAAAAAAATTGTTGGTAATTTTGATGACTCATTAGAAGAAGGCAATTTTAATTACACAAACCTTAAAAAATTTGGAATCCTGTCTGAAATAGATGACCCAAATAAAAGTGTAATGTCGCATCGTGTTGCCCCTCATGCTTTTAATAATAAAGCTAATATAAGCAATAATAAGAATTCTAAAGAATTGCTTCTTAAGAATACTAATTCAAGTAAACTAAAAAAAGAAGAGTGTAGATTCAAAAGGAATGATATAGAGACAAGGCTAACTTGTGAACATAAAATCAGTAAAAATTATCTAAAACAAATAAAAGAATACAGTAACAACGATGCAACGTATATCAATGCCCTAATCAATCTAGAGACTGCAATAGATGAGTACCAAGGTGAATATTACATCGAAGATATTTTAGAACATTTCTTAAAGCAGTTTGGTAATAGGTACAAGTATAAGATTTGGATGATGATGAAGCGTAGTGATGGAGTTATTAGCGATTATGATCTTATTTGGGAAGGTAGGTTTAGGGATTGGTATCCCAATAAGTACAAGAGTAATTGTGCCGTCAAATCGACTTATGGAGAAAATTTACGAATAGGAATTAAAAAAGCATCTGTTGTTAAGGAGAAAAGGGCTAATGAGCAGTTAAATGTAGAAGAATTAAAAGAAAAAGAGATAGAAAAAGCAAAAGAAAGAGAAGAGGAAAGAAAACGAGAAGCTGATAGGCTTCAAAAATATTTAACTGGGTTATTTGAAATAGAAGCAAAAGAAAGAGAAGAGCGACTTAGAAAGGCTAGAGAAGAAGAATTGAATTTAAAAAAGAAAGCTAGAGAAAGCATGCTTGCTACTTTGGAAAGGAGTAAGGAAAGGTGTGTTGAGTTGGGTATATCAAATAATGGGAAGGATAACATGATATGTGCTAGTTCAAATGAGGATTCTATGGTTAAATTTGCAATTAGAGATGATTTTGGAGGATTTAAAACTACTAAGGGTATGAGTATGCTGAATTTAGGAATAATGATTGAAGATATAGGCCAAAATGATAATTTAAAAGAAAAGGAGAGTAAATGAGATTTAATTTGAAATATTTAGTAAAAAGGTTATATAAAAAGGCATAGATTTTGGAATACTTACATGAGCCGTGAAGTATAATCTAAAAGGACAGATAAGAAAATAATTAACTTTCCAATACTTAGTTCTGAAGATATTGACTATGAGTATGTATATGCATATCTTAAGGATTGGGTAAGAAAGAAATATAGCTCTAGTCATGGAATTACAATTAATAGAGTTGGTGATAATTATGAATGTGAAACAATCCAAGGTGCTTTGATGAGTAATATTTTGGATATGATTTTTGAGGATTATAAGGAATTATTTCTTGGTAGTTTGGAAAGGGAGTCTGTTGATAGTAAAGGTAAGGTTTGGTGGCATTGAACCTGTTGATGAAAGGGAAGTACCTTTTGAAAGGTTACAAGGGAAGCAAAGTAAAGGATTTAAGAAGGGTAAGATAACAATTGCGTAGAGTTGATGCTATTATGATTTAAGTGAATTGCTAGTTTATGACCAAAGGTTATAGAACTTGAGTAATTCACTTAAGTATTAAGGCTATAAATCCTCCGAGAATTGTTAACCATAATGCAAAAGTTAAACCAAATATCCACTTGTTATTCTTCTCTAGGTTGGATATATCTCTTCTAACAATAGAGATTTCATTGCTAACGTATGATTTTAATTCATTTCTAACAGTATCAATTTTATTATTTAAGTTATTCTCAACGTTATCAATTTTATTGTCAAGTTCATTGAATTTATTGTCAATTTTATTATCAAGCTCGTTAAATTTATTGTCAATTTTGTTATTTAAGTTATTCTCAACGTTGTCAATTTTGTTGTCAAGGTTTTTAATATCAGATTTTAATTCATTTCTAACGGTATTGATTTTATTATCAAGTTCATTGAATTTATTGTCAATTTTATTATCAAGGTCTTTAATTTCAGACTGTAAACTTGCTTCAACCCTCTGAATTTCTGCTTGTAGCAGTGCTTCAACCTTTTCAAGTTTTATGTCAAAGTTTTCTTTTAAAAACTCAATGTCTTTGTAAGTTAACTCATTTCTATAGTACCTATAAGATAAATCAATAGCAATATCTTTATTAATGCCTGCTTTAGTAAGTTCGGCTATAACCATTTGTTGAGTAATTATTGGTTGAGGAAGTGCCATGATAGTCTCCTTAAGTATAATTATACAGTAAAAAGTGGTAAATTGGAAGTATTTTGTATTGTGGGAACGAATATCTACTAATGGATGTTATTCTGAGAAGGATTTCAAGTTATAAGAATAATAGTGAATAGTACAGAGGTGGTTAGTATAGTAGAAAGAAGAAAAAATATTTTTTGCAGCGATTTTTAGATCTTTTAAATAGTGGTAAATATTTTGTTTACTTTAAATTTATATATTATTCATAAATAATTTTTTAAATGTAAATTAGTATATATATTTGTATTCGATTGTATACTTTTAGTTAGTATATTGTTGTATGAATTTTAGTTCAAAAAAATATCAATATGTGTACTATCATAGATCTTGAGAGTAAAAAATTTGATTTTTATGAAAAAGAACAAGTAAGATTTTTTAAGGTATATTAAAGATTTTTATGGGTATTTGTTTGCAATGTATGTTGTAGAATTATTATTAATCATAATTTAAGAATTGATAAAAGAATATTATGAAAGTTGTAAATTATTATTTGATTTGACTATACCTTATAAAGAGTGTTATCTGTTGTGTACTAGAGCTAGAAAAATTTTTGTTATTGAGATTTGTACTATTTGATATTAAGAAGTAGCTTTTAGCTAAAGCAATGATTCTTTTAGGATTTATTTTAAATGAGTTAGTAGTAGATTTATCTATAATAGCAAAATGTCAACTTTGGTATATTTTAGATGCAACTTTTATATATTTTTATGGAAACTTTGTTCATGTTAGGGGCAACTCTTAAAAATAAAAAATCTTGAAAGTCAACTTTGTTTGTTTTGGCAACAACTATGTATATTTATGTAGCAACTTTGTGTTTATTTGAGGCAACTTTGTGCAATATTATTAGCCAAACACTTATGTACTAAAAACAAATTATATA
>NZ_CP075094.1 GCF_023035295.1 Borrelia coriaceae | reverse complement strand
TATATAATTTGTTATTAGTACAAAACCCTTCTTCATATTGACCATTACTACCCTCATAAAAATCTTATACTCCTCGCAAAAAATCTAAGTATACAATAAAAACTTATAAGTATACTTTTATAAAACTCAAATTACTAAAAAATTAACCCTAAAAACATCTAAGTATACTTATAAAAATCTAATCACACCCTTACAATAAATAAACTGTGTTCCTTACTTTTACTCTAAAGTGTATAATTATATTAATGTTTAGACTCAATTTTTTCAAAAAAACAAAAAGAAAAACCAACCTAATACCCCTACTACTCTCAATGTTAATCCTAATGAATTCATTTTGCTTAGCTCTTTCCTAATAAAATCTCTCAATATTAAACATAAATTATTAGGAATAATAATGTCAACTGATATCCCTCTTACTCACTTAAATCATAAAAATATATTTATTGCAAAAAAAAATAAAAACTCTATTATTTATAGAGCAAATGATACTTTAGAATTTACAAAATATACTTTAATTGTTACTAATGCTATTAAAAGCTTAATAAATAATACAAAACTACCAATCCAAGCATGGAAATTAAATAAATTATTACACAAATTCTTTGACTTTAAAATCACAACTAAAGATTTACACAATATTTATACTTTAATCCTTCATAAAAGAAAAGTCTTTATAAATAATCCTACTCTATTTAATAGCAAAGTATTTGATTATAAAAATAGTCACATAGCTCTTGTTAACAAACCTACAATCCAAAATATAGAAAAAAAACTAAAACATATACACTCTTTTGATATTATTAAAATTAACCATCATAATTTAAACTACTATAAAAACTCTAGATCTCGTTTTAAAAAGCTCATTGCTTCTATAATAGAAGAATTCTTTTTTAGCAATACACACTCTACACACAATCATACAATTCATAAACTCAAAACTCATATTAATCTACGTCTAAAAGAAATGGAAATTTCTTACAAATCTACCTATAAATATCAATTAGAAATTCTTTCTAACGTCTTCAGAAATTGAAATGGAGACTAAAAAATATAAAAACTATTTAATTTACCTAAACTTTAAAGCTTAATATCAAATAGTACAAAACTCAACAACAAAAATTTTACTAGCTCTAACTGAACGACAGATAACACTCTTTATAAGGTATAGACAGCAAATCAAATAATATTCCTACAACATACATTGCAAAAAAATACACATAAAAATCTTTATTTTTTACTTCCAAGATCTATGACAGTAGACATATTGATATTTTTTAAACTAAAATTAATACCAAAATATACTAATTAAAGTTATATATAATCGAATATAAAATTCGTACTAATTTACATTTAAAAATGTAGTACATTTATATATTTCAATCTTAACAAATTATTATGAATAATATACAAATTTAAAGTAAATAAAATATTGTTATTTATTTAAAATCTTTAAAAATATCTGCTGAAAATATTTTTCTCATCACCATACTGTACTAAACACTCTTGTACTATTCGCTATTATTATAATAATTTGTCAATCCCTATAGAATAACACTCATTAGTATATATTAGATCCTCATAACAATTTTTTTGTCATAATTCATATTAAAATAAATGTTTTTGAAAGAACTATGCTCTACATTTCAATTCATATAATTTAAGGAGAGGAAATTATAATGAAAAATTTTAAAAAACCTTTGAGTGTTATTGCTATAATGTCTATGTTAACTAGTTGTGAACTCGTTGCTGACTCTATCTCTAACCAAGATGGTTCCACTGTTGCTATAACTCAGGAAATGAAAAATCAAATCCAAAAAGCTATCCAAAATATAGACATAAACAATATATCTGAAAACAACATTGATGAAATACTCAACAAATTTACTAAGGTAGAACTCAAACCTGATAGCAAAAGAAGCGAAATAAGTACACACTTTAACAACTTAAAAGAAATATTAACAATAATTAAAGATACATTTAACAATAAAATTGACAATAATACAACCGAAACTATTGACAAAATAATAGCTGCTGTAACAAAATTATCTGGAACTACCAATGCTAACATAAGTATTGGAGAAATTAATAGTAATAGCAATACCAAAGCTTCTATTATTTCTAACACTCAGAGTGTTCAAAATATTATTAATGAAATAAAAAAAATAGTTGAAATAGCACAAACATTTGGTATAAACATTGAAAAAGAAAACAACAACAATAATAATCCTGTTAATGCAACAGATAATACAAAGGCTCCTGCTGCTCTTAATGGGGGAAACGGTGGTGCCGGAACAGGAGCTGGTACTGCACTTGCTAAGATAGTAGAAGAAATTAATGCCTCAGCAATGATTGATAAAATATCAAAAGCCCAAATCGCTCATAATAATATTAGTAATACCAATAATAATGATGCTGGACAACTAATTACAGGTACTACTAGTGATGGCAAAGGCGCTGGAGCAAAAAGTAAAGCTGACTTTGCTGCTGCTGTTGCACTAAAAGCTATGAGTGAAAAAGGCAAATTCACTGATTACACAAATAACAACGAAAATGACGACATTCAAGCAGTAAAACAAGCTGCGGCTGAAGCTGTTAACAAAGTATTAAATGGAATTAATACAATTATTATTGATATATTAAAAGCTGAATTTAAGAAAATTAAAAATTAATTAAATCTTAAATAAACACAAAATTATTTAAAAAGCACTAATATACCATAATCAATACTTATATTAGTGCTTTTATTTCCAAGTTAAACAAAAAAATTACTGAATTTTACATAAAATTGTTATTTATAATATGAGTTCAAAAAAGGAAGGAAAGATACTTAACTTACATTTACTTATTTTAAAATAGTGACTTATTTAAAGATTAGTGTCAATAATATTCCTAGACATATAGTAATAATTGTCCCTAACATCCAATTATGTAACCTTGATGTGCCTCTAAACTCTGAAATTGATTTATCTATCTTTACATTTAAGTTACTCTCAATAATATTAATTTTATTATCTAACTCAATCTTATTAATTTCTATATCTTTCCTTACAAGAACAACCTCATTGTTTACAAAAGCTATATCTGACTTTAACTCACTCCTTACACTTTCTATCTTATTGTCTAAATCCTTTATATCTGATTTTAATTCACCTCTTACATTCTATATTTTATTAGAGAACTCATTAAACTTCACATCCATCTTATTATCAAGCTCAACCTTAAATGAAACAATCTCTGAGTTTAAGCTACGTTCTAACATTTCTAACTTCAAGTTAAAATTACTCTCTAAATACTCAATATCTTTATATGTCAACTCATTACGGTAATATCTTTTAGAAAGTTCATTTGCTACATAATCTTGCATCCCCATCTTAACAAACTCTTGATAGATCATATCTTCAGTTATATGTCCATTAAAAATTTGCGAACTACTAACAGAATGCAATGACGACTCTTGCATAAAAATCTCCTTATTTAACTATTATATAATATCTTATGCATTATAAAAACCTTATTTTACTAAAATACACATCAAGATAGCACTCATTTAAAATAAATAACATACCTTTAACACAAACTCTATAACAAACATAATATATTAAAAAAAATTAATAGTAATCTACTATATAGACTAATTTTCAAATAATTCTCTATAATAGATTAGATTATATATGAAAATTAAAAAAGGAGAACATTATGAAAATAATTATCAAATTATTAGTACTTTACAGTACAACATTGTTTTATTGTTGCAATGAAAATGAATCAGATATAGGATTTAGACACGGTAAAAAACACCATGGCCAAACAACAGAAACCTCAATATTTAAACCCCCAACCCCTGAGATTACTGCTCCAACTAATAATGAAAAAACAAAATCTAATTCTTTTATAAATGGATTAAATATAGCAATTAATGAAATACCAAAAGAAATTAAAAACTGGCCAGACAATGGAAAAGAAATATTTACAAAATTTATTATATGGCTTTCAAAAGATATACAAAAACAAAAAGAATTAGAACAAGCTTTTTCTACTGCTTACAATTTCTTAGAAACCAAAAGACAACAATATGCAAATAACGAAACTTTTGATCAATATATACAAAATGGTATTATTACCAAATCGTACGACTATCAAAATGGCAAATATGGAATTCACACCGACGATGTACCACAATATTCCAAAGGAAAACTCATCGGAGGAATTTCTGCAGGTATAAATTTTATACGAGCATTTTTCTCCGACATTTTAGAAACAATCACCACAGAAAAAAATATAGATACAAACGATAATGACAAAATATTTGCATCTATAATAACAACAATACAAGAATCAACAAATGATATGATAGAAGAATGGAAAGAAGAAAAGGTCTCAAAATAATGACAAAAAAACAAAAACCTTAAAATCAAAATAGAAAAGATTAATGGTGGTCATGCAGTTGTAAAATCTGGTGGTTCTGTAACAGCAGGAGCTGCTGCAAAACTAGAAGATAAAGTATTGGAAGCAGATCCATGGGCGATGATTGACAAGATGAAAGATGCTAAGGTTATTGCTCTTACTGGTAATAGTAATGGAGCTGGAGGCACACTAGCTACTAAAGTTGATGCTAATAATACTGGCGCAAAAACTACTGCAGACCTAGCAGCAGAAGTAGCTCTTAAAGCCATAACTAAAGGTGGCAAATTTAGTTATGCTACTAATGAAGAAGGTGCAGTTCGAGCTGCAGCTGCTAGTGCTGTAAATGTAGATTTTTTTAAAAGTACATAAATTTGTATACGGAAATCGTATCAAATATTTGTATCTAAAGTATTGTTCCAAGGTATTTTTTATTACTAGAATAGGTATTTTTTTGATATCTTTGGTTAAGGCTTATAGTATATTTAGTCTACTATTTACAAATACTTATCAATGTCCTTTAGATTTGTTCTTTTTTTTTTATTTTAGCAATTTTAACTTTATAATGATACTTTTATTAGACTATCTACCTAAATTGTTATCTAACTTTTTTATTTACATTGAAAATTTATTTTTAAAATTTTATTATTTGTCCTATAATTAGTATTAGTCACCGGATTACCAGGAGTTCCAGGTTTGATTTCCACACCAAATTTATTTGCTACCTCAATAATTGTTTTCACACCTTCAGCTAATTTATTAACATCTTCCTCATCAGCAATAACAGAATTACCATTATCATTCTCACCAATTTTAAGGCTGCTAGCACTTTTAGCAACATCAGCAAGTTTAGTTAGAGCACCAATTAGTTTATCAAAAACATCATTTGATCCTTGAATAACAGTCTTAACAGTTTCAACACCTTTAGTATCAGCATTTGGAGTAGACGATATTTCTTTTGCCAAACCATCTAATTTACCTTTAGTATCTTCTAATCCTTTTTTTACTTTATCAAAGTGGACGCCTACCTTATCTCTAGTATCATCGAATTTAACAGCACTAAATCCTAATGCGTCTCCTATTGTATTGCCAAAAGAAGTGAATATTTCTTGAAATCTATAACCTATATTGAGAAGAGAATCAGCAAAAGATTTTTTCTTTTCAAGTTCTTCTATTACTCCACTATTACAAGAAAGGAACAAAGAGATAAATAATATTGCACAAATACTTTTTATTCTAATATTTTTAATATTTACTTTCATATATTACGTGCCTCCTTCCCTATCCTTCAACTAAAAAGTCTAGATATAAAAAAGGAAAACTACTCTCATAAAGAGCAATATTTCCCCTTAATTGACTTCATTTTTTCAGTTAATTACTAATTAAAAACTACTTTCATATATAGTTATTAAATTTATATTAGTTCTTCCCTTCATCAGTTACAGGATTAGCATCAAAATTAACCTTCATCGATTCTTTAACAGTTTTAAGTCCTTCATCAATTGTTTTTCTTATTGCTATTGTAAGTGTATTTAATGCCTTAGTTACTGCACTGAGTGCAGCTCTTTTAACTGTGTGGCAACATCCTTTTTTGGAGTACTTTGAGGGGGCCCAGAGAATTTGCCATTTTTAGCCATTGCTCGCAGTGCTATAGCGCCTGCTATAGTTGCATCCTTAGCATCTTGAGCAGCAGATACACTACCAACAGCATCAGTATTTTTAGCTAATGCAACAGCTTTGCCACCAACACCTTTAGAAATAGCTTGCAATATGTCAGCACCGGTTATTGCTCCAACAGCTTTAATGGCATCTTTTGCTGCTTTAGCCGCCACACTGGTTGCATTACCAGAATTATCACTAGCAAATAATTTACCTGCATTATCACTACTATTAGTTCTTACATCACCAGCACTACCATTATCGTTAACAGGACCGTTAGCATCACCAGCATCAGCATCCCCTTCTTTAAGTACCACATTTACAATACCTTTAATTCCCTTCACTAGATTATCAACATCACCAACAGCACCAGCATCCTGCTCAGCAACATTAGCAATTGGCCGACCAGCATCACCAATAGCACCACTAGCAGTCTTTGCTCCTTCAATTACCTTATCAAGTGTTCCAGCAACTAACGTTTTTACAGCATTCTCTACCGCAGTAGCATTAGGATTTCCTTCTTTCTTCATGTTCTCAACAATTTTATTAAGAGATGTCTTAGTACCTTCTAGAGTATTCTGAATCTTTTTAAAGTAATCTCCAATTTCAGACTTTTTAGTATTAGTATTAAACCCTAATGAACTACCAAGCATCTCACCAAAAGAAGTCAAAACAGATAAGAAGTCATTACCTAAATTAGCAATAGAGGATAAGAAAGAATTTTTCTTCTCAAGTTCTTCTATCCCATTATTACAAGAAAGGAATAGAGAGATAAATAATGTTGCACAAATACTTTTTACTTTAATATTTTTAATATATTACGTGACGCCTTTTATCCCCATCCTTTAACTAAAGAGACCAAATAGTTAAAAAACTCTGAATAGAGATAAAACAAGAAGCTAGGAAAACCAAGCACCTAGATTCTTGTTTATTAACTTTATTTTTTACAATTACTTACTTATATACTTATATAATTACAAATTAATATTATAATGTAATTCACATTACATAACCCCTAATTAGATGGAGCAGGAATTGTAAGCTCTGCAATTGAAGCTTCTAATTCAGCATTAGCTGCTTCTAACAACTCATCAACTGTTGTGTTTAAAGCTTTAAGCTCACTTGCTCCATGATCAACAGTTCCATTTGCTATATCTATAGCTTTTTTTGCAACGTCACCATTAACATCTGTTTTCCCAAGTTCAGAATGTTTCTCCTGTAATTTAACTAAAAACGCTGTACTTTTACCAATAAGATCAGTAATCTTCATTTTTAAACCACTAGAAACTTCAGATATTCCTTCTAAGGCTGTTGCTTTATCCTTCACAGTGAATATTATTTTAAATGCTCCTGAAACTAACCTTCCATCTTTATTATTAGAAGAATCATCAGCAAGATCACTTCCACTACTACTTTGCTGAATTTTCTTGCCAATAGCTTTAGCAAGCTCATTTACTGATTTAATTAAAGTATGAATTTCTTTCACATTTGATGCAAAAGCACTAGTATCTTTTATCTTTTTACTTACTGCCTTTAAATCAATCACTGTCCCATCAGCAGTAGCTACTTGTCCTTCTCTAATCTCTGGTCCTCCATTATTACAAGAAAGGAATAAAGATATAAATAATGTTGCACAAAAAGTTTTAATACTTATTTTCATAATTACGTGTACCCTTTTTCCCGATCCCTTAGCTAAAGAGACCAAATATAAAAAAGGGAAACAATTCTTATAAAAAGATATGTTTCCCTTTAATGACTTTATTATTTAATTTTTTATAATTCTTTACTGTTACTTATTTTTTTCAGTTTCTACAGGTTTAACAAATTTATCTTCTTGTTTGACTTTAGACAGAACATCAATAATTGATTTTAAACCAGTATCAATAGTATTTCTAATAGCAATTATAAGAGTACTTAAAGTCTTATTTACTGCACTTGCAGCTGCACCATTTACTGCATGAGCAGATTTAGCTTCACTAGCCTTAGCAGCAAACTTACCACCCTTAGCCATTGCTCTTAATGCTATTCCTGCTGCGATAATTGCGTCTTTCTTTGCAGATGCATCAAGATCACTCTTATCCTCTTTTTTTGCAATAGCAATACTTGCAGCATCTTTTGCTTTATCAATTGCAACATCACTAGCATCACCAGAACTAGCAATAGCTTTCAGAATATCAGCACCACTTACAGCACCGATTGATGCACTTGCTGCCGCTGCTATGGCATCAGTACTATTAGACTTGTTATCACTAAATAATTTGGCAATTGTTTTTTGCTCATTATCTTCTGTCTTAGTAGCAGTAGCATCTCCTTTGTTCTCTAAAACCACTCCAACTATTTGTCCAATTCCTTTAACAAGTTTATTAACACTATCTGCTTCTGCAGGAGTAGCATCCTGACCACCAGTTTTAGTAGCACCACCAATCTTTTCGTCTCCTTTAGCACCACCAGCAGCGGTTTCAGCTCCCTTCTCTATTTTTTCTATAGTCTGAATAAATGAGGTAACCTTTTCTCTTACTTTTTCATAATTACCATTCTTAGAAACTTCTGCTTGCAACTTTTCCTTAACAGATGTCATAGTTTTTTCAATAGCAGTAAAATATTTACCTATATCTTCTTTCTTAGTATCAGATTTAATACCCAATGCATCTGTAACCATATCACCAAAAGAAGTAAAGATATCTAAGAAACCTTGTCTTAAATTAGATATAGAAAGTATAGAATCATTTTGTTTTTGAAGTTCTTCTATCCCATTATTACAAGAAAGGAATAGAGAGATAAATCATATTGCACAAATACTTTTTACTTTAATATTTTTAATATTTATTTTCATATATTACGTGCCTCCTTTTCCCTTCCCTTAACTAAAGAAGCTGGATAGTTAAAATTTAATATAGATAAAATAAAAGCTAGGAGAACTAGACTCCCAGCTTGCTATTTATTAACTTTATTTTTTAAGTTACCTACTTATTAATTAAAATAAATCTTATAATCATTACTTAAGTTATGTATCCTTGAATTAAGATTTAGAAGTAACTTCTCTCTTAGTAGGCCTTGTCAGCTCCTCAATTGCAGATTCTACGGCTGTGTTAGCACCCTTTAACAATACATCAATTGCTGTGTTGAGATCAGCAAGCTCTTTAGCACCTTTAGTGTTATCAACATTATCTTTCTTTATAGCTTTTGGGGCTTCAGCACTTTGCCCAAGGTTATTATGCTGGCTTTTTACTTTAGTTAAAAAATCATCACTTATCTTTTTAGCAGCAATAATCTTTCCCTTCAAATCATCAGAAACATTAACTTTTTGGGCTTCCATCGCTGTCAATTTAGTCTTTAAATCAGCAATTATCTGAAACACACCTGCAACTAAAGAATCATTTTTATCTGCTTCGGTATTAATCCCACTTGCATCAACTTTTTTACCAATAGCTTTAGCAAGCTCATCAATGGACTTAACTAAAGTCTCTATTTCTTTTACACTTTGTGCAAAATCACTAGCCTTTTTTATTTTTTCACTTATCTCCTTTAAATTAGGAACAATATCAGTAGATTTAGCTACTTCATCACCTTTAAGCTCTCCTCCTGAATTATTACAAGAAAGGAAAAGAGAGATAAATAATGTTGCACAAATACTTCTTACTTTAATATTTTTAATATTTATTTTCATATATTACGTGCATCATTTCCTTATCTTTCAAATAAAGAGACTAAATAGTTAAAAATTTTGAACAAAGATAAAAATAAAAGCTAGGAGAACAAAGCTCCTAACTTCCTATGTATCGACCTTACTTTTTAAAGTACTCACCTTTTATTTAAAAAGCAATCCTATCATAATATTTAATTATTTACTCTTTAACAGTTTTAGCAGGTGCTTCAAGAGTCTTATACGCCTCACTTAAGAAAGTTTTAGCGACATTTACCAAGCCAGCAACTGCGCCGTTTAGAGTCTCAAGCTCATTTGCCCCTTTAGTCTTATCAACGTTTTTTATATCTAAGGCTTTCTTTGCATTATCATCAGTAACATCGTGTTTACAAAGATCACCATCTTTCTTCACTTTATCTAAAAATTCCTGACTTTTTGTAGCGACATCATCAAGCTTTGTCTTCAATTCAGCAGGAATACCATCTTTTTTTGCTAGTTCTATTACCTTAGCCTTTAAAGTTGATATTATATTATATGCCGATACAATTATTAGTCCATTATTATTACCCGCTTGAGAAGCAATAGCAGCAGTATTTTGGGTTAATTTATTCCCAATTCCCTTAGCAATCTCACCCACTGACTTAATTAAAGTATCCACTTCTTCAATACCCATCACAAATTCGACCGCACCTTTTATACTGTCACCTATTTCTTTCAAATTAATAAGTGTTCCATCAGCTGTAGTTGCTTGCCCATCTCTAAGCTCTCTAGACACAGGCCCTGCATTATTACAAGAAAGGAATAGAGAGATAAATAATGTTGCACAAATACTTTTTATATTTATATTTTTAATATTTATTTTCATATATTACATGACGCCTTTTTCACTACCCTTTAACTAAAAGAGGCCAGATACAACAGAAAGAAAACGCCCCTCATACAGAAAAACGTTTTCCTTAAATGACTTTATTATGTATTTCTTATTAAATTTTAATTAGTTCTTAGCTTCAGTTGCTTCACCAATATTCTTATTCTCAGAATATTCTATTCCCTTAACAACTTCTTTTACCTTATCTAGATTACTTATTACTGATTTCCTAATTAGGAAATCAAGTATTCCTAATACCTTATTCACTGCATTTGATGCTGCTGCTTTAATTGCTTCAGTTTCACCAGACTGAGCACTAAATTTACCACCTTTAGTCATAGCTTTTAGTGCAACAGCTGCTGCTAAGTCTGCATTAGTTTTAGCACCATTATGACTATCATTAGAAGGTAATTTAGTAGCCAATATTCCGGCATCGTTTTTAGAAGCATTAGTATCAGTATTAGGACTAGATGGGATCTTAGCATCTTTTATCTTATCAATCATTGCCCATGGATCTGCTTTAGCAACTTCAGCAGCTAGCAAAGCAGCAGCACCTGCATCAGCCTGAGTACTCTGTTTACCAACAAGTGCTGCTCCTGCTTTGTCACCACCTCCAGCCACTTCGGACCCAGGTTCTCCAACATCAAGTTTCACACCAGAGTCAGTAGCAGACTTAATTATACTCTGAACGCCTTCAATAACGATCTTAACATCAGCATCAGTAGAACCAGAGGCTTTTGTTGCAGAAGTCACTGCATCACCAATATTAGTAGTACCCCCTTTTTTAGTTACTTCAGCAAGTTTAGTTAAAGAGTCAATTAATTTTGTAACTATTCCACTAGCATTGCTAATAACAGCTTCAACTCCTTTAGTATCAGCATAAGGAGTAGAAGTTATTTTCGTTGCTAACTCTTCTAATTTAGTCTTAGTATTCTTTAGTCCATCTCCTAGAGTTTCGAAGTGTTTACCTACTGCACTTTTATTATCCTCAGGTTTAACAGCATTAAATCCTAAAGCATCTCCTATGGTATTACCAAAAGAAGTGAATATTTCTTGAAAGCCATGACTAAGAACATAAGAATTTACTCAAAAGACCAATATTACATAACAAGTTTATATAATTATCTTTAAAAAGATTGTTTTGGGCAAAAAAATAACTGATATGCAATTAATTAAAGGAGGGAAGAACTTCCATTAAAGGCACTTATTTAAATATTAATGTCAATAAAATTCCTAAACATATAGTAATAATAGTACCAAACATCCAATTATGTAACCTTAATGTACTCTTAAGCTTCATTTCGTTAATGTCTATCTTTTTATCAAGTTCATTAAATTTAGTTTCTATCTTGTTGTCAAGTTCATTAAATTTAGTTTCTATCTTGTTGTCAAGTTCGATCTTAACAGACATAATCTCAGCTCTTAAGCTACGTTCTAACATTTCAAGTTTTAAGTTAAAATTACTCTCTAAATACTCAATATCTTTATAAGTAAGCTCATTACGATAATATCTTTTAGAAAGATCATTTGCTACATAATCTTGCATACCCATCTTCACAAATTCTTGGTATATCATATCTTCGGTTACATGACCATTAAAAACTTGTGTATTACCAACAGAATGCAATGCTGTATTTTGCATAAGAACCTCCTTATATAATTATAATATAATACCTTAAGTATCATAGTAAATTTATTTTAATAAAACGTAATTTAAACAAAATATGTCACTATATCTAGCATAAATGTTAGACTTATCTTCCTACTTAATTTATCAAGTATCTCAAATCAATCTTAAAGAAAGATACCAAATAAATTAAAATCAAATCTTAATTCAGATACTAGCACTTGATTTGTAGTATTGGTATTAATCTGTTGTTTGAAAAGCTGCTATCACTAATTTTTAGACCTAAATTATTCACAAAATACTTTTAAAAAGGAAAACTACTCCTATACAAGAAGTGTTTCCCTTTAATGACTTTATTTTTTAGTTTAACTATTCATTTATTTAGTAGTAGGTTGTTGAACAGTACCAGCGTCTGTAGTTTCACCAGTAGTCCCTAAGTACTCTATTTTCTTAACAGCTTCTCTTATCTTATCTAGATTGCTTGCTACCGTTTTCCTAATTAGGAAATCAAGTATTCCTAATACCTTATTCACTGCACTAGCTGCTGCTTTAAATGCTTCTTTATCAGCAGATTTAGCACTAAATTTACCACCTTTAGTCATAGCCTTTAATGCAACAGCTGCAGCTAGGTCTGCATTAGTAGCTGCACCAGCAGGACTACTAGCATCAGCATTAGAAGCAGCTAATTTTCCAGCATCAGGATTACCACCATTAAGAGCAGCAGGGTCAATAGCAGTAGCATTCTTAATCTTATTTAGAATTGCCCAGGGATCTGCTTTAACAACTTCAGTAGCTAGCTTATCACCAGCTCCCTGATTTGCAGTACCATTAAAACCACCAAGAACAGCAATAGCATCAGTTTGCGTTTTATTAGCAACAGCAACACCGCCTCACCAGATCTGAGTTCTACGCCGACCTTTATCCCTTCTTCAACAATTGTCTTAATCCCCTCAATAATTGCTCCAACTCCAACTTTTTCAGCACCACCAACAGCACCATCATGATTATCACCAATATTAGTACTGCCCCAGCCCCATTAGTAACACCAGAAAGTTTAATTAGAGCAGCAATTAATTTATCAAAAATATCATTTGCTCCTTTAATTGCACCCTTAACAGCTTCAATTGTACTCCCATCAGCATTCTTTGCTTCATATATTTTACTTGATAATTCATTTAACTTATTCTTAGTTGTTATAAGTCCCTCCTTCAAGCTTCTTAAAGTGCTCTCCTATTACACTTCTATTATCGGCAGATTTTACTGCTGTAAAACCAAAAAAATCACCAATAGCATTACCAAATGAACCGAATATTTCTTGAAATCCATGTCCTATATTGATAAGTGACTCAAAGAAAGTATTTTTAGATTCAGCAGCCATTCTCTCAGCTTCAAGTTGTCCAGTACAACTAAGAAGTAAAAATAAAGAAATAAATGTTGCACAAATAGTTTTTATTCTTATTTTCATATATTACGTGCCCCCTTCCTCACTATCCTTTAAATAAAAGGCTCAATACAAAAAAAGGAAAACATCTCCCCTATAAATAGATAAGAAAGAGTCTTCCTGAAATGAATTTACTATTTTAGTGCTGGCTTCGTACTACTTATTGATTATTTGCTGTTGCTTCTACAGATTGATCCTCTTGTTTAACTGTTTTAAGAATATTACTAATTGTCTTTAAACCACTATCAACTGTATTTCTTATTGCTATTATAAGAGTACTTAGTGTCTTGTTTACTGCACTAGCTACTGCACCATTAATTGCATTAGCATCTTTAAAATGACTATCATCCTGTTTTGCAGCAAATTTACCATCTTTAGCCATTGCGCGCAATGCTATTCCTGCTGCTATTACTGCATCTTTCTTTGCTTCAGAAGTACCAAGATCCTTACCACTAGAAGAATCTTTTTTAGCAGAAGCAATATTTGCTGCATCTTTTGCTGCTTTCTCAATGGGGTAGATTCATCAACAGCCCCCCTGACTTTGCTATTGCCTGTAGTATATCAGCACCAGTTACTGCTCCTATTGATGCGCTTGCTGCCGCTGCGATAGCTTCTGTTCCATCATTAGCCTTACCGCTAAACAACTTACCTACTGTCTTATGTTGATCCTCTTTAGTCTTAGTGGCTTCTGCATCACCCTTTCCTTTCAACACCACGTCAACCATTCCCTTAATTCCTTGAACAATAAAATTAATACTTTTAGAACCAGCAGGCGCAGAATCCTGATTTGAAACAGTATTTCCAATATTACCAGCACCAATACCATTAACAATTTGTTTTGCTCCATTGCCTATTTTATCTAGTATCTCAATAAATTCGCCAAAAGCTGTCTTTACCTTTCCATAATTCTCATAATTCTTATCATTAGTAATCTCAGATGTCAATTTAGCTTTAACCGTTTTCATAGTATCAGCAATATCAGTGAAATACTTACCAATCTCAGATTTTTTAGTGTCAGCTTTAATACCAAAAGCATCAGTAACCATATTCCCAAAAGAAGTGAAAACGTCTAAAAAGCTTTGTCTTAAATTAGATATAGAGCGTATAGAATGATTTTCCTTTTGAAGTTCTTCTATCCCATTATTACAAGAAAGGAAAAGAGAGATAAATAATGTTGCACAAATACTTTTTATATTTTTAGTCATATATTACGTGCCTCCTTTTACCTATCCCTTAACTAAAGAGGTTAAATAGTTAATAAACTTTAAATAAGAAAAAAAAGCCAGGATAATCAAACTCCTAGCTTTCTACTTATTGGCTTTATCCGTCTCAGTTACCTACATCATATCATTAAATATTACTCTTAATTTAAAATAATTACTTAAAGTAATTCCCTTAATTAGTTATTTTGAGCAGGAATAGCTTTAGCAGGCTCTTTAAATTCCTTCATCACGGCTGCTAATGCACCATTAGCAGTATTCAACAACGCATCAACTGCTGTGTTAAGAGCCTTCAGTTCATTTCCCCCTTTACTTCCATCACTCTTTATATTTATAGCTTTCGGAATCTCAGCATCTTGATCAAGGGTAGAATGATTAGTTTTCAATTTAACTAAAAAGGCTTCAACTTTGCTTTTAGCATCAGAAACTTTACCCTTAACTTCATTAGAAATTCCAGATGTTTTTTCTAATCCTGTTAATTTAGTCTCTATACCCAATATCAATGTAAATATCCCTGCAAGTAATGGACCATTTTTATTACCGGTATCAGAAGTAAGCTCACCACTACCATTAATTTTCTTTGCAATTACTTTAGGCAACTCTTCTATTACTGACTTCACTAAAGTAGATATTTCTTTTACACCATCAGCAAAAACAACAGCATCCTCTATCTTCTTACCTAATTTTGATAAATCAACTACTGTGCCATCAGCCATAGCTGCTTGCCCTTCCCTGAGCTCTTTAGGCTCTGGTCCTGAATTATTACAAGAAAGGAATAAAGAAATAAATAATGTTGCACAAATACTTTTTACTTTAATATTTTTAATATTTATTTTCATAATTACGTGCCTCCTTTCTCCCTTCCCCTTAATAAAGAGACTAGATATAAATAAAAGAAACACTACTCTCATAAAGAACAGCATTTCCCTTAATTGACTTTATTATTTGGTTTACTTATCTTTTTTTAAAATAAATTATAAGTAGTTATTTAACAGTAGCATCAGCTTCTGTAGTTACAGGAGTAACATTAGCATTTATATTCATAGCATCTTTAACCGTTTTAAGCCCTTCATCTATTGTTTTTCTTATTGCAATATTTAGGGTATTTAATGCTTTAGTCACTGCACTTATTGCTGCGCCTTTAACTGCAGCAGCAACAGCATCGGATTTAGAACTAGGACCAGCAAATTTACCATTCTTTGCCATCGCTCTTAATGCAATAGCTCCTGCTATAGTTGCATCTGTGGCACCATTTGCAGCAGTAACATTACTATTAGCTTCAGAATTTTTAGCTAAAACAGCAGCTTTGCCACTAATACCTGTAGAAATAGCTTGTAATATATCAGCTCCAGTTACTGCTCCAACAGCTTTTGCTGCATCTTTGGCTGCCTTCGCCGCATTAGCCTGCAGTATCAGCACTATCACTACCAAATAATTTACCTGCACCAGCTGTAGCGGTGACTCTTTTAGCACCAGCATTACCATTAGACTCGTCAACAGAACTTGTATCATCACCAGCATCAGGATTACCTTCATTTTTAAGTACTATATCTACTATATTTTTAATTCCTTTTACTAAATTATCAACATCACCAATAGCACCTGCATTAGTCTCAGCAACATCGCCAAGTAGCTCACTAGCATTACCAATAACCTCACTGACAATCTTAGCACCTTCAATCATCTTAGTAAGTTTTTCACTAACTAACTTAGTTACAGCAGCCTCAGTTGCAAAAGCATTAGGATTATTTGATGATTTCATGTCCTCAACAATTGTATTAAGCTTACCCTTAACTCCTTCTACAGCTTCTTTTACTGTCTTAAAATAATCTCCAACCTTAGCTTTTGGAGTAGCAGCCTTAAATCCCAAAGTATCAGTAACCATATCCCCAAAAGAAGTAAAGACATCTAAGAAGTCATTACCCAAATTAGCAAGTGAGGATAAGAAAGTATTTCTCTTCTCAAATTCTTCTATCCCATTATTACAAGAAAGGAATAAAGAGATAAATAATGTTGCACAAATACTTTTTACTCTAATATTTTTAATATTTATTTTCATATATTACGTGAACCCTTTGTCCCTATTCTTTAACCAAAGAGGGTAGATACAATTAAAGGAAAACTACTCTTATAGAAGAAGTGTTGACCTTAAATAACTTTATCAGTTTATCAATTTTATTATTGACAATCCTTTATTTTTGTACACCAGCTAATATATTAATATATAAGTATAGTGAACATCTATTTATATTATTGTTTAACTATAGCAACGGCATCATATTCAATGCATTAATATTATTACCAACACTAAATCACTAATCTTAGCCATTACTCTTATATGACAAATGCCCCTCCTTGAATGATTTTATTATAAGATCTTTACTGGTTGCACTGACTACTCTCAACCTTTTAACATTTTCACTTACCATTGCCATACTTACTTATATTTAAGTTTTTATTTCAAATTTAAAGTAGAAGGGAACCTAGACTTATATCTAAGTTTGCCTCCTAATCAAATTCCTAAATAACTTAAAACATTATTTACAAAAGTATCTGTCTTATTATTTCCTACTTGAGTCAGAATCTGATACTTGTGAAA
The DNA here is from genome assembly GCF_023035295.1 of Borrelia coriaceae. Classification (NCBI taxonomy): domain Bacteria; kingdom Pseudomonadati; phylum Spirochaetota; class Spirochaetia; order Spirochaetales; family Borreliaceae; genus Borrelia; species Borrelia coriaceae. The sequence goes on along the minus strand of NZ_CP075094.1, from coordinate 14,969 downwards.
CTCTTGCTTTATCTATTTGTTCTTTTACTGTTCCAATCACATTTTTTACTGTCTTTTTGATTATATCTTCTACTGCTACTAATAATTTATTTACTTCTGTTATCCCTGCTGATTGTGCTGCTTTAGCATCGTTACCACCACTATTTGCAGCTAATTTACCCCCCCCTTAACCAAGGATCGTAGCGCTATTCCACCTGCCACTTCTGCATCTTTTTTACCATTAGAAGCGCTACCAGATATATCTTTAGCTAATGTAGCAGCAACACCTTTAGAAATAGCTTGTAATATGTCAGCACTAGTTACTGCTGAAACAGCTTTAACTGCATCACTCGCATTAGCACCAGCAGCAGTACCAAATAACTTTCCTGCCTCACCATTACCACCATTTCTTGCACTACCAGCCGTACCAGCATCCGGAACGGGACCTTTAATATCACCAGCATCATGCTTACCTTCATCAGATTTAAGGACCACTTCCACAATTGATTTAATTCCATTTATTAAATTCTCAACATCACCTTTAGCACCTGCAGGAGCTGATTGAGCAGTACCAACATCACCAAGTGGTGCATCACCAACATCCTTTAAAGCCTCACTAACAATAGTAGCACCTTCTATGATCTTACTAAGTTTTTTACCAATCAAATCATTCACAGCAGTCTCAACAGCAGAAGCATTAGAATTACCTTGTGTCTTCATATCAGCAACAAGTTTTTCAAGTTTATCCTTAGTTCCTTGTACAGCATCTTGTACTTTTTTAAAGTATTTCCCAACATCAGACTTTTTAGCAATCTTAGCATCAAAGTTTAAAACACTACCAATTGAATCCCCAAAAGAAGTGAAAACATCTAAGAAGTCATTACCTAAATTAGCTAGTGAGGATAAAAAATGGTTTTTCCTCTCAAGGTCTTCTATCCCATTATTACAAGAAAGGAATAAAGAGATAAACAATGTTGCACAAATACTTTTTATATTTATATTTTTAATATTTTTAGTTATATATTACCCGCCTCCTTCTTTCCCACCCCTTAACTAAAGAGACTAGATAGAAAAAAAGGAAAACAACCCTTATACAGAAAAATGTTTTCCTTTAATGACTTTATTATTTAGTTTACTTTTATTTTATTATTTATTTAGTAGCAGTACCAACACCTGTAACTTCACCAGTAGTCTCTGAATATTTTATTTCCTTAACAGCCTTTCTTACTTTATCTAGATTGCTTTCTACTGTTTTCCTAATTATAAAATCTAGTATTCCTAATACCTTATTTACTGCACTAGCAGCAGATGCTTTAACCGAGTCTGCATCATCGCCATGAGCATTAAATTTACCATTCTTAGTAATAGCCTTAAGAGCTACTGCCGCTGTGCTAAGTCTGCATTACTTTTTGCTCCAGCACTAGCACTAGCATTACCACTAGAAGAAGCTAATTTTCCAGCATCATGACTACCAGCACCAAGTTTAGCAGGGGAAGTAGGAGTAGCATTCTTAATTTTGTCAATCATTGCCCATGGATCTGCTTTTAATACTTCAGCTGCTAGATTAGGACCAGCTCCTTTAGTTGCTGCAGTATTATGACCACCAAGTACAACAATAGCATCAGTAGTAACAGAAGCAGTAGTTATCGAACTACCAGCATCTCCGGGTTTGATTTCCATGCCAGCTTTTCCTGCCTCTTCAACAATTGTTTTAATTCCCCCAACAATGGCTTCAACCCCAGACTTTTCAGCACCAACACCAGCACTAACGGTATTATCACCAATATCAGTACTACCAGTAGCTCCAGATAACTTAGCTAAAGCACCAATTAATTTATCAAAAACTTCATTTGAGTCTTCAATTACATCCTCAACTACTTTAATTGTACCTCTATCAGCATTCTTTGCTCCCGATATTTTATTTGATAGATCATTTAACTTATTCTTAGTTGATTTTAATCTCTCTCCTAGAACATCAAAGTGTTTTTTCACTTCACTTCTATTATCTTCAGGTTTAATAGTACTAAATCCTAATGCGTTTCCAATAGCATTCCCAAATGAACCGAATATTTCTTGAAACTCATGACCTATATTGACAAGAGAATCAGAAAAAATATTTTTCTTTTCAAGTTCTTCTATTCCATTATTACAAGAAAGGAATAGAAAGATAAATAACGTTGCACAAATACTTTTTATCCTAATATTTATTTTCATATATTACCTGTCTCCTTTTCCCTATTCCTTCAACTAAAGAAGCTAAATACAAAAAAAGGAAAACCACTCTCATATAGAAAAGTGTTTCCCTTTAATAACTTCATTATTTTGTTTACTTATTTTCGATTAATTTTTAGTTTCTGTAGTAACAGGAGTATAATTAGCATTTATGTTCATAGCTTTTTTAACTTCTTTAAGTCCTGAATCAATTGTATTTCTTATAGCAATAGTTAGAGTATCTAATGCCTTAGTCACTGCACTGATTGCTATACCTTTCACTGCAGTCGTAATATCATGGCTAGATTTACCATTAGCGAATTTACCACTTTTAGCCATTGCTCTTAATACTATACCTCCTGCTAAGGTGGCATCTTGAAGAGAAGTAACACCAGAAATAGTACTTGCAGAATTTTTAGCTAATTTAGCAGCACCTCCATTTTCTTTAACAATGGCCTTTAGGATATCAGCTCCAGTTACTGCTCCAACTGCCTTTGCAGCATCTGCTGCGACTTTATTTGCATTATCAGAACTATTACCAGCACCATTAGATTCAGCAACAAATAATTTACCTGCTTCACCATCATTAGCAGCAGTAGCACTTCTTGCCCCACCACCACTAGACTTATTATTATCACCAGCCTCAGCATTTCCTTCCTGTCCAAGTACCACACTTACAATCTTTCCAATACCCTCACTAAGAGACTTAACTGAAGATTCTTCAGCTCCAACACCCACAGCAGAACTAGTAATAGCAACATCTCCAAGTGGTTCAGCAACAGTAATAACAGCCTCACTAACAGTCTTAGCACCTTCTATTATTTTATCAAGGGTTTCATTAACCAACTTGTTAACAGCAGTCTCAGTTGCAGTAGCATTAGGATTATTGTCATTTTTCATGTTAGTAACAATGTTATTAAGGCCTGTCTTAGTTCTTTCTAGAGTAGTTTGAATTTTCTTAAAGTAATCTGCAACATCAGACTTTTTAGTATTAGTATTAAACCCTAAAACGCCACCAATAGTATCGCCAAAAGAAGTGAAGACAGATAAGAAGTCATTACCTAAATTAGCAAGTGAGGATAAGAAAGTATTTCTCTTCTCAAGTTCTTCTATTCCATTATTACAAGAAAGGAAAAGAGAGATAAATAATGTTGCACAAATACTTTTTACTCTAATATTCTTAATATTTATTTTCATATATTACGTGCATCATTTCCCTCCATCCTTTAACTAAGGACTCTAAATAGTTAAAAATCTTTGAATAAAAATAAAAACAAAAACCAGGAGCAGAACCAAGCTCCTAGCTTTACATTTATTGACTTTATTTTTTTCATTAATTACTTTTCAAGTAAATACTAATCTTGTAATTTATAAAATTAACTTTTTATATTTTACTAACTAAGATTGAGAAGTAACCTCTTTATTTGCAGGTATTGTAAGCCCATTGATTGAAGTTTCTACCAATCCATTAATAACTTTTAATAACTCGTCAATTGCTGCGTTTAGCTTAACAAGCTCTTCTTTCCCTTTACCTCCAGTACGATCATTTTTGTCTATAGCATTTTTTGCATTTGCATCAGTAGTACCTCCACTGCTAGCCCCTAAATTAGTATATTGTCCTCTTAATTTGCCAACAAATTCTCCAGATGCACTTATAACACCATCGACTTTTTGCTCTAAATCTCGATCTTTAATAGATTCTAAATTTTTTAAAGCTTTTGCTTTTTTTACTATATCTAATCCAATACTATAAACTCCTGCCATCAATGATGTATTCTTATCAGTATCATCACCAAGAGTATTATCATTATTTTGAATTTTCTTACCAATACCTTTAGCAAGCTCATCAATAGATTTAACTAAAGCATGAACTTCTTTAACACCTTCTGCAAAGGAAATAGCCTCTTTTATCTTTTTACCTACTTCTGCTAAATCAATTATTGTTCCATCAGCCATAGCTGCTTGCCTATCTCTAAGCTCTGGTCCTGCATTATTACAGGAAAGGAATAAAGATATAAATAATGTTGCACAAATACTTTTTATATGTTTAGTCATATATTAGCTGCCTCATACCTACTACTGTTAAGTATAAGTAACATACTTCTTAAAATAAAACTCTTGGACTATGAGAGTAAATTCAATCAAATCTTGAATCTTGATAAAGATAAAATTAAAGAGGTACTAAGTCATACACACAATGAGTTCATAAAATTCACCATTGGGAATAGTAATGATAAAAAATACTTTTAAAGAAGTAATGAAAAGCTCAGGGAATAGCAATAACAATGATTTCGATCAATTTAAATAATAGATAACAAGCACTTGTAGGATATTAGAAAGTTAAAGATATCATTACATAAATAAACAAACAGAAACGGTAAAATTAAGAAATCATATTTAATATGACTGTGTTTCATTTATCAATTACGTATACACCTAGAGCTTAGTTAAGTATTATTAATGTAATACTTAACTAAGCTCTAAAGCTTTATTCGAATGAACCTAAATTAAGGTAGTACCAAAATGAATAGCACTACTAACGGTAATTAAAATACAACAAATTTTAAATAAAATCAACTATCTTGATCTATCAATATCATTATTCCTTGCCAAAATAATTTATTATTTTGTATACAAGAATAGAAACATTGATGAAAATTTTTATTCATTAAATGATGATTTAATCATTTGTTACTTATTTAAATCTAGCTAATAAATATTAAAATATTTCTTTTGATTTCTTCTTTTAAGACAGCTTTATTAAGCAAATAATATTTTAAATTGGATATATACTTTTATCAAGTCTTTTATATATTGACTATTTGTTGTTATTATCACGGACTCATTTTTTGTTCTTAAAACTTAGAAAGTATAAATTACAATCATGAAGGAAAATTAAATCTACTACTTTTATAGTAAACCCTTTTTTTTAAGAAACCGATTTTTAAAGATCCTATTACATAAGATCCTATTACATAGATCTTATGTAATAAATTGTTCATGACTATTTTTTATTAACAGTCTTCCAAACTTTTAAATTCTTTCATAAAATCTTCTAGCAAATCTTTTTTACTTAAAAAAAGCTTGTCCAATATAAATCCTGTAAATTTAGCATTTTGTTTATAAAAAGTATAACTTTCTTGACTCTTAAGTTGAAATCTTAATGGTTTTATTGAATTTTGTCTTGATTTTTTTAGTGTTGCACTATTATTGGTTTTAATGAAAGACAAAGTTTGATTAAACCCATTTTTTAAAATAAAATCATCATTTATTAATCCTTCTTCCATTGCTGTGGCTATTTTTAAATAATTATACACTTGTGTTTTTGCTAAATTAAAATTTAATATAAAATCAATGAAATTTTTATAGCCATCCAACTTATAATATCCTTTGTCTTTGATTTCCTTTAAAATTTTCATTGTTTCTATTTTAGAGAAAATTTCATCTTTAAAATTTATAATCAATTTCTCTTTTAATTTATTATAATGAGTTAATATTTTTTCATGCTCTGATAAATTCCTATCTTCTAAAGCTCTCTTATTTAATTTTATTTTCATATAAAAACTCCTTTTTTTTGCCATACGTTCACTAGTGAACATTTATTTTTTGCTAAATTTCTCTTAAAAAGCAATCCAATGCTTTTTGATATTCATGTATATAATCTTTATTTAAATCGAAAGTACTATCTTCCGCTAGTCTCTTATTCAAATCTTCTCTTTCAGATACAGTTCCTAAAAAATTATTCTTAGACCTTAAAATATCAAGAAGATATTTGTGAGTATTATTTTTCCTAAATCTAGTAACTAATATAAAAACAGAAAGAGATAAATCCAACTTACCGACAAAGAATTCAAATAACTCTAAACTTTCAACTGCCCATTTTTCTGCTGTCATTGGGACTATTATATAATTACTACAAACTAAAGCATTTACCAAAGTGAAGTCTAAACTAGGATTTGTATCAATTAGTATATAGTCATAATCAATTTCTAATTGTTTTAATTGTTTTTTAAGTTTCATCTCTTTGAAAGGAATTGGTTCCATATTAAACTGATGTAAACTTAAATAACTTGGTATTAAATCTAAATTTTTATCAATAACAAATATTGCATTGTTAATGCTCAAATTGTTTTTTAAAACTTCATAAACATTTTTATCTATAAGGTTTACATCTAATTTTGAAAGTTTAGGAGAATAATAACTAGTAGTAGAAGCTTGTGTATCCATATCTATTAAAAGTACTTTATATTTTTGGGACAGTAAAGTTGCAAATATAATTGAGCTTGTGCTTTTTCCAACACCACCTTTAATAGATGCAACGGTGATTATTGTAGTTTTTTTTCTATCCATTTATTTATAAAACCCCCATCTGGCAAATTTTTACCATAAAATTCGTATATTTGCTTCTCTAAATTTGCAAGCTTCTCAATTAAAAATTTGGAATACTTTGTATTCGACTTATCTTTTTTGAGTAAATAAGAGATTTCTTTCAAATAACAAAAGACACTTCCTTTTTTAAATCTAAATTCTATGTAATAGGCTTTTGAAAAAGTAGATGTTTTCATGATACCATTATCTTCATACCTTGTTACTACATTTTTAATTGGTTTTCTATATCCATAAAAAATACCTAAAAACTTGTCATCATCTTTTAAAGAAAATAAATGAAAAGACTCTATTCTTTCTCTATTAAACAATTTTCTAAATGAAATGAAAAATTTGTTCCTTTGATTTTTATTAATTCCAAACGCATATAAATCTTTCATTATTTTTGTGTGGTACAAAGTTTTGTTATTATTACTTTCTATCTTAACAAAGATAAGCTTGTCTCTTTTTCCTTTAATCTCTAATTCCTTTTTTCTAAGGCGTTCTAATATACTTTCCACGACTTAATCCTTAACTGATAATTCTTTCAAATTTTTCTGCTTTTAAACAACTTTTATTGTTATTTATTATACTCAAAATGGCATAATAATAATGGTTACTAAATACTTTGCCATACTCTAATTTATCTTGTTTATTTAAATAGCTCTTTAATATCGGCGCTAAAATTGATACGTCTACTTTATGTTTGAATTGATCAAGAAGTATGCTAAATATGTTATTTTTCATTTCTTCTGTTTCTTTTGTTGTGATTTTAACATGTCCAATTGTTTTCTTAAGTTTTTTTATAATCTTTTTTAAATCGTTGTATTTGTTACTTTCTATGATAAAATGGGGTTTATACTTATAATATTCGTACACATTTTGTATTTGAGTATTCAATTGTTCACTGTTATATCCTTCATTTTTTAAGCCAATTTTCATTTCATTTAATATTTTGGTTAACTCTAGTTGTTTATTCTTAAGTTTAATTTCTTTCGGTTTAATAGCACTTTCTTTTTTGTATACGCCATTTTGAAAGAAGTTCTCAGTTCTTTTAAGTGCTTTCAATATTTCAATTGTATCATTTTTTTTTAATTCTAAGTTCAAAATAGAGAAGAAAGTGTTTGTTTTGAATTTACATTTTGTAGCGTACTTATGAACTTGTATTTTTTCTATACATTTTGTGTTATTCTTCTTTTCTCTATTATAAGTATTATAATAACACTCCTCTTTTTTTACATTGCTATTTTTAGTACAGGTCTTTTCAAGATATGCATTAACACGGTTTTGATGTCTTTCTTCTTTTTTATTTATAAAGTGTTTATTGATGATACGGTAGCATTCTTTCTTGGAGTACTTAAGTGAGTAATGAATTTCAGTACCCATATTTACGCCCAAATGTCTGTAATAATTTAGTGTGACACCGAATATTTTGTTTAATTTATAAAGATAGTTTTGTAGAGTTTTAATTTTAGCAGATTTGTATTTATTTTGTTTAATATTTTTATTAAAATAATAAAGTATGTCACTTTGAGTGTATTTTTTTAATTTTAAGTTCATGTAATTTAGTGTAGATATTAAAATGATTAATTTGTGTTGATGTTTATTATTGTTCTTTTCTGTATCTTTCATTTGATACTCCTTAATTGTAGGTATTACTAAGATTCATGATAACGCAATTGTTACTAAAAAGTAAACTATTATTTTAATAAAAATTAAAAAAATAGTTTAGTGAAATGTAAAGATGTGATAGTGTGTAGAGGTAGTGATGCAATAACTTGGTATTAAGTTTGATAAGATAATTCAATTAATTAATATTGACTATTTATGGTATTAGTTAATCTACTGATTCAATTGGTAATATTGTTGTTATTGAGACTGATCAATAGGATAAGGTCAATTCATGTGATGAGTTGCTTAATGGTGATGTTAATGAGACAGATGCGTGAGTGAAAGTAAATATCAACCTTAAGTTTGATGTTTGACTGATATATTATTGATTTTATAATAATACATTATAGAATTTATGTTTTACTTGAGTATTAAGGCTATAAAACCTCCAAGTACTGTGAGCCATAATGCAAAGGTTAAGTTGAATATCCATTTGTTATTTTTCTCTAAGTTGGATATATCTTTTCTGATAAGAGAAATCTCATTTTTGACATTATCAATTTTTATATTGAGATTGTTTTCAACAGTGTCAATTTTATTATCAAGTGTTTTAATATTAGATTTTAATTCATTTTTGACGTTGTCAATTTTTACGTTTAATTCGTTTTTAACAATATCGATTTTGTTATCAAGGTCTTTGATATCAGATTTTAACTCGTTTCTAACGTTATCAATCTTTATATTGAAATTGTTTTCAACAATGTCAATTTTATTATCAAGGTCTTTGATATCAGATTTTAACTCGTTTCTAACGTTATCAATTTTTATATTGAGATTGTTTTCAACAGTGTCAATTTTATTATCAAGGTCTTTGATATCAGATTTTAACTCGTTTCTAACGTTATCAATTTTTATATTGAGATTGTTTTCAACAGTGTCAATTTTATTATCAAGGTCTTTGATATCAGATTTTAATTCGTTTTTAGTGTTATCAGTCTTTGCAGTGAGGTTATTTTCAGTGTTATCAATTTTATTATCAAGGTCTTTGATATCGGATTTTAAATTTGCTTCAATCTTTTCAAGTTTGAGATTAAGGGTATTTTCTAAATACTCAATGTCTTTGTAAGTAAGTTCATTACGATAGTATCTAAAGGAAAGATCAGTAGCAATGTCTCTGTTAATGCCTGCTTTAATAAGTTCAGCTATAACCATTTGTTGAGTAATAATTGGTTTAGCATATGCCATAAAAAAAACTCCTAAATATAATTGTACATTAAATTTAGGTTTTTTAGAAGTTATTATAGTAGGATTAATATTATTCGATATTTATTTAAAATAAAAAATAAATTAATATCTTACTATTAAATTGTACAGTATTATAAGTAATAATATTTAGTATGTGCTAATTCATATTTATATGTAAAACAATTTATTGAATATAGTAAAACTGATAAAAATGTAAGTTAGTGTATATATTTTGTATTTGACTATGTGATTTTAGTGAGTATATTTTTTTGATATAAACCTTAGTTTAATATTAGTGATAAGAATATCTATTAAAATATATTTTAGGATACTCAAACCTTTAATGAAGGATATATCTGATTTGAAGAGCTGTGTATTTGAGGGTTGTATATGTTTATTATGTTGTGGATGTCAATTTGGTGCAATATGGATTGATGCTTTCTGGTTTGCGATTTCCAGCACAGTGTAATAGATATTCCATATTAAAATATACATGACTAGCGAGTTTATGGATTTCTACGAATTTAAGCATGAACTTGCAAAAATTATTGTTTATGTCATTGTGGTTAAGAATATTAAAAGCATTAAAATATTCTTGTTTTGCTTTTGAATAAATATCTTTAAGTTTGATGAAAATGTGTTTATATTTATTATAACGTTTGATGAATTCTTGTGTCTCAGCATAATTGAACATATCTATAATTTCTTTTGTGAAAGTAAACATTTTATCTAGTTCGTATATTTCATGTATGAGATAGGCAGCTTGTTCAGGATTTTGCTTTTTGAGAGTTTGTATAAATTTATAAGATTTTTCAAATAATGATTTGTATTCTTTAGGAACGATATCATCATTCTTATCATGACCAACACATAGACTGATAGAGAAAGCGAATTGAAAGCCATGTCTGAGTTCTTTATCAGATTTTGATTTAATATTTTCAATTTCGTCTGTAAAGTATGTCCCAAGATTTTTTAAATTCTTAAAATTAGTTTTCCAGTTCTTGACACGAACTAATTTTCTTTTTTCATATTCATATTTGTCAAATTTTTTTCGTTGTTCTTTTTCTTCTTCAGATATAGCGTATAAATTAATAATTATAGTTAGGAATACTAGTATTTTGATCATTACTTTAACCTTATAAAGGTAGGATACTATATTTATGGGGAAATGGCAACGTTTGTATATATTTTGTGTTGAATAATTATAATGTTTATTGTATTGTGGGTGTTAATTTGTTGCAATATGTTTTGTTGTTTGTTCTTGTGTTAGTGTCTGTGCATTTGAATAGGTTTTCCATGTTAAAGTATATATGACTAGCAAGATTGTGAATTTCTGTGAATTTAGTCATGAACTTGCAAAAATTATTGTTTATATCATTGTGGTCAAGAATATTAAAAGTTTCAAAATATTCTTGAGTAGCCTTTGAATAGATATCTTTAAGTTTTATGAAAATGTGTTCATATTTATTATGTTTCATAAATTTTTGTCTGTAGGTATCATACTTAAATATGTCTAAAGTTCTTTTTGTGGAGGTAAGCATTTCATCTAGTTCGTATATTTCATGTATTAGATAGGCAGTTTGGTCAGGATTTTTATGTTTGAGAGTGTTTATGAATTTGTAAGACTTTTCAAATAATGATTTGTATTCTTTAGGTACGATGTCATCTGATGTTGAGGAGTTGAGTCCAAAAGAGAAAGCGAATTGAAAGTCATGTTTAAGTTCTTTATCAGAATATGATTTAATATTTTCAATTTCATCTGTGAAAAATGGACTAAGACTTTTTAAGTTCTTAAAATTGGTTTTCCAGTCTTTGACACGTGTTAATTTTCTTTTTTCATAAGCATATTTATCATATTGTTTTAGTTTTTCTTCTTCCTCTTCATATTCATATATAGCAGCTATATTGATTATAGCAGTTAGGAATAATAGTATTTTTATCATTGTTTTAACCTTAACCTTAAGATTAGGATAATCTATTTATAGTAATAATGCAAGTGAATAGGGTGGTAAGAAAAATATTATTAATCGATTTAAATAAAAAATTATATTTTATTTATTTAAAATTTATATATTATTCATAATAATTTTTTAAATGTAGATTAGTACATATTTTGTATTTATTTTTTTATTTACGTTTATTTATAAGTTAACTTTTTATTTTACTATTCTGTAATCAGTTTAACTTGTCTTTGATTTTACTATTTTTTCTATCGGTTTTTATTGATTAATTTAGCCTTAGTTTAGTCCTTCTTGATTCTAGGATATTTGATAGAAATACATGAGAAGTCAGTTGCTATGTAGCAGTATGGTTAGATATACCTATTCATTGTGTAGGAATAGGTATAAACTCTACGGTATCTCTTAGAGATTGGACAATCATTGTATTACTTTGTATATATTCTTTAAATGCTTCGAACATTTCTTCATTGGTATTTCTAATAAAAGTAACATAATGATAGAAAAAACTTCGTACTGGATTATCAACTGGATTGCGATATTCCTCTAAGTAATGATGTCTTCCTTTGGTTAATATATTGCTTATATGTTTTTCAAGAGTTATGTTGTTTGCATATAATTTCCGTTCTTTTTCTAGGAGATTATAGATTGGAGAAAAAGCATTAGCTAATTCTTTTTGTTTTGATATGTCTTTTGAAAGCCAATTAACAAAACTTGTATATCTATTTAGTTCATGTTGATAATCTTCGATTAGATCTCTAGGATGGTTCAATGTACCATTTTGATATGCTTCAATCATATTTCGTAGTTCTTGAAATGCTTTATTAAATGCAAACATTAATAAGTTAAATTTGTCCTTTTCTTCATTAGTTAAAGTAAGTATATTTGATTCTTGTGTATTTTCATTTCTATGTTCTTGAATTTTGAGTGTTGGGGGCTCTATTGATTGAGTGTTATCGGGATTAGAGCCTGTGTTCAATTGATATTCACTGCAGCAGTATAAAAGCAATGTGTGATAAAGTACTAATAATTTGATAAATATATTCATAATATTCTCCTTATTTAATTTTTAAATTTGATATAAATTATTATATTTTATTATTTGAGAATTATTCTATATACTTGATAAGTATTAATTGTTTTTGCAAAGTTTATTTTTTTGTTATAGTTTTTGTTGAGTAATTATAAATTTTGTTAATTTGTGTTGAAAGATAGCTTTGGTTAGGGCTTATAAGTCAAGATGAGATATGGTAATGATGCTTCATTGTGTATTTTATTATTGGTGTATATTTTATTGGATTTAAATAGTTGTTTATTGAAATGGTGTTTTAGTAAAATAGGGTTTTTATAAAATATAATGTATTATATAATAAGAAGATTGTTATGGTACTTTCGTAACCAGTAATTACACAATAGATGGTGATAGCAGAGCTTACTAGAGCAGGTATAAGTAAATAAATTGCTGTTGATTTGTCTTATAGTTATTATAGGAATGAGTTATCAATATAAAGATATTGAGTTTTTGAAAGAAAACTTTGATATTAAATTAGAAAAGGTAGAATCATTCTTGCAAGCCGAGATTAAAGCAGTCAATATTGATTTATCTAATAAAATAGAAATTAAATTTAATGAATTAGATAATAAGATAGACATTAATAAGATGGAGCTTAGAAATACTTTAAAAGTATATAATTGGATGCTAGGAACAATTATTATTATATGTATAGGGATATTATTAATTTTGATATTTAAGTAGGCATTGAATATATACTAGTGAGAGTTATTCTAGGGGGAGTGATCAATTATGAGCATAATAGTGTTTAGTATGTTGATGGAGCAAGAAAAATATCTTTTGAAGCAATTTTTAAATATTTTAAATAAAAAAATATTTTATATAATCTAAATTTATGTATTATTCAGAACAATTTATTGAAATTTGGAAATGTAAATTAGTATATATTTTATATATTTTAGTGAGTATATTTTGATATAAACTTTATTTTGAATATTAGTGATAAGAGAAGAGTATTTATTAAAGTATATATTTGGAATATTTAGGTCCTTAATAGGGGATATGGATGGTTTTTTAGGGTATGTATATTTAATTTTTATGTTTTATAATATTGTGGATGTTAATTTGGTGCAATATGGATTGATGGTTTCTGGTATTGATGATCCACTGTCTATGCATTTAAAGCGAAGGTTATCCATGTTGAAATAAACATGAGTAGCGATCTTATGAGTTTCTACGAATTTAAGCATAAATTTGCAGAAATTATTGTCTGTATAATTTTGCTTGAGTATATTGAGAGTTAAGTTGTAATCATGTTTTGCCTTTGAATAAATATCTTTAAGTTTTATGAAAATGGGCTTATATTTGTTATAACGTTTTAAGAATTCTTGTATCCTAGGGTAATTGAACATGACTATAGTTTCGCTTGTATGACTTAATATCGCTCCCAATTCAGTTATTTCATATATGATATAAGCAGCTTGGTCAAGATTTTTATGTTTGAGAGTATTAATAAATGTGTGGTAATGTTTAATTATGTCGTGGTATCGAAATGCTACATTGTTTGATAGTGGGGTACATGTGTTACTGTTTGGCTTGTATTTACATTCTAGAGATAATTCTTTATCAGAAAGGCTAAGTACAGATTTAATCTTTTCGATTTGGTGTGTGAAGTATACTCCTAAATTTGTCAAGTTATTAAAATTAGTTTTCCAGTTTTTTACACGAACTAGTTTTCTTTTTAAGTAGCGGTATTTATCATAATCATAATATTTTGTGTTTTCTTTTTTTATATTTTCACATATAGAGAATGTGTTAGTTGTAATAGTGATGAGCAGTATTAATTTTAACATTCTTTAACCTTAGTAGAAGGATAGTCTATTTATAGTAACAATGCAAGTGAATAGAGGTAAAAAATATTTTTAATTGATTTAAATAAATACAGATATTTTATTTGGTTTAAATTTTAACTATCACTTAGTATATATTTGTATTCGATTGTATACTTTTAGTTAGTACATTTTTGCATGAATTTTAGTTCAAAAAAATATCAATATGTATACTGTCATGGATCTTGAAAGTAAGTAATAAAATTATGTGAAATATAAATATTTTTTCTAAAGCATTTTTCAAAATTTATGCTTTAGAAAATTTTTTTGCTTATTATTAATAACTTAAAAATCGATATAAAAAATATTATGAGAGTTTTAAATTATTATTTGATTTGCCTGTACGTTATAAAGAATGTTATCTGTTGTAAAGTTAGAGATAGTAAGATTTTTGTTATTGGGTTTTGTACTATTTGATATTAAGACGTAATTTTGTTGGGCTTTATTGTGAATTAGTCCGTAGTGGATTTGAATATAAAAAAATGTCAACTTTGGTATATTTTCGGGACAACTATTGTATAGTTTTGTGGCAACTTTGCTCATTTTAGGTGCAACTCATAAAAATAAAAAATCTTAAGAGACAACTTTGTGCATTTTCATGGCAACTATGTATAGAATTGAGGTAGCTATGTTTTTATTTGAGGAAACTTTGTTCATTATTATTAGCCAAATACTTATGTACTAATAACAAATTATATA
>NZ_CP075093.1 GCF_023035295.1 Borrelia coriaceae | reverse complement strand
TATATAATTTGTTTTTAGTACATAAGTGTTTGGCTAATAATATTGCACAAAGTTGCCTCAAATAAACACAAAGTTGCTACATAAATATACATAGTTGTTGCCAAAACAAACAAAGTTGACTTTCAAGATTTTTTATTTTTAAGAGTTGCCCCTAACATGAACAAAGTTTCCATAAAAATATATAAAAGTTGCATCTAAAATATACCAAAGTTGACATTTTGCTATTATAGATAAATCTACTACTAACTCATTTAAAATAAATCCTAAAAGAATCATTGCTTTAGCTAAAAGCTACTTCTTAATATCAAATAGTACAAATCTCAATAACAAAAATTTTTCTAGCTCTAGTACACAACAGATAACACTCTTTATAAGGTATAGTCAAATCAAATAATAATTTACAACTTTCATAATATTCTTTTATCAATTCTTAAATTATGATTAATAATAATTCTACAACATACATTGCAAACAAATACCCATAAAAATCTTTAATATACCTTAAAAAATCTTACTTGTTCTTTTTCATAAAAATCAAATTTTTTACTCTCAAGATCTATGATAGTACACATATTGATATTTTTTTGAACTAAAATTCATACAACAATATACTAACTAAAAGTATACAATCGAATACAAATATATATACTAATTTACATTTAAAAAATTATTTATGAATAATATATAAATTTAAAGTAAACAAAATATTTACCACTATTTAAAAGATCTAAAAATCGCTGCAAAAAATATTTTTTCTTCTTTCTACTATACTAACCACCTCTGTACTATTCACTATTATTCTTATAACTTGAAATCCTTCTCAGAATAACATCCATTAGTAGATATTCGTTCCCACAATACAAAATACTTCCAATTTACCACTTTTTACTGTATAATTATACTTAAGGAGACTATCATGGCACTTCCTCAACCAATAATTACTCAACAAATGGTTATAGCCGAACTTACTAAAGCAGGCATTAATAAAGATATTGCTATTGATTTATCTTATAGGTACTATAGAAATGAGTTAACTTACAAAGACATTGAGTTTTTAAAAGAAAACTTTGACATAAAACTTGAAAAGGTTGAAGCACTGCTACAAGCAGAAATTCAGAGGGTTGAAGCAAGTTTACAGTCTGAAATTAAAGACCTTGATAATAAAATTGACAATAAATTCAATGAACTTGATAATAAAATCAATACCGTTAGAAATGAATTAAAATCTGATATTAAAAACCTTGACAACAAAATTGACAACGTTGAGAATAACTTAAATAACAAAATTGACAATAAATTCAATGAACTTGATAATAAAATTGACAATAAATTCAATGAACTTGACAATAAAATCAATAATGTTGAAAACAATCTTAATGTAAAGATTGACAATAAATTCAATGAACTTGACAACAAAATTGATACTGTTAGAAATGAATTAAAATCATACGTTAGCAATGAAATCTCTATTGTTAGAAAAGATATATCCAACCTAGAGAAGAATAACAAGTGGATATTTGGTTTAACTTTTGCATTATGGTTAACAATTCTCGGAGGATTTATAGCCTTAATACTTAAGTGAATTACTCAAGTTCTATAACCTTTGGTCATAAACTAGCAATTCACTTAAATCATAATAGCATCAACTCTACGCAATTGTTATCTTACCCTTCTTAAATCCTTTACTTTGCTTGCCTTGTAACCTTTCAAAAGGTACTTCCCTTTTACCCTCTAACACATCAACAGGTTCAATGCCACCAACCTTACCTTTACTATCAACAGACTCCCTTTCCAAACTACCAAGAAATAATTCCTTATAATCCTCAAAAATCATATCCAAAATATTACTCATCAAAGCACCTTGGATTGTTTCACATTCATAATTATCAACAACTCTATTAATTATAATTCCATGACCAGCTCTATATTTCTTTGATACCCAATCCTTAAGATATGCATATACATACTCATAGTCAATATCTTGAGAACTAAGTATTGGAAAGTTAATTATTTTTTTATCACTCCTTTTAGATTGTACTTCACGGCTCATGTAAATATTCCAAAATCTATGCCTTTTTATATATAATCTTCTTGCTAAATATTTCAAATTAAATCTCATTTACTCTCCTTTTCTTTTAAATTATCATTTTGAACTACATCTTCAATCATTATTCCTAAATTAGTCATACTCATTCCCTTAGTAGTTTTAAAGCCACCAAACTCATCTCTAATTGCAAATTTAACCATAGCATCATCATTTGAACTAGCATCTATCATCTTATCCATACCATTATTTGATATATCCAACCCAACACACCTTTCCTTACTCTTTTCCAAAGTAGCAAGCATGCTTTCTCTAGCTTTCTTTTTTAAATTCAATTCTTCTTCTCTTGCCTTCCTAAGTCGCTCTTCTCTTTCTTTTGCTTCTCTTTCAAATAACCCAGTTAAATATTTTTGAAGCCTAGCAGCTTCGCGTTTTCTTTCCTCTTCTCTTTCTTTTTCTTTTTCTATCTCCTTTAATTCTTCTACATTTAACTGCTCATTAGCCCTTTTCTCCTTAACAACAGATGCTTTTTTAATTCCTATTCGTAAATTATCTCCATAAGTCTCTTTAACCGCACAATTACTCTTGTACTTATTGGGATACCAATCCCTAAACCTTCCTTCCCAAATAAGAGCGTAATCGCTAATAACACCATCACTACGCTTCATCATCATCCAAATCTTATACTTGTACCTATTACCAAATTGCTTTAAGAAATGTTCTAAGATGTCTTCGATGTAATATTCGCTTTGGTACTCATCTATTGCAGTCTCTAGATTGATTAGGGCATTGATGTATGTTGCATCGTTGTTACTGTATTCTTTTATTTGGTTTAGATAATTTTTACTGATTTTATGTTCACAAATTAACCTTGTCTCTACATCATTCCTTTTAAATTTACACTCTTCTTTTTTTAGTTTATTCGAATCATTATTCTTAAGAATCAATTTTTTAGAATTCTTATTATTGCTTATATTAGCTTTATTATTAAAAGCATGAGGAGCGACACGATGCGACATTACACTTTTATTATTTATTTCATCTATTTCAGATAGGATTCCAAATTTTTTTAGATTTGTGTAATTAAAATTGCTTTCTTCTAATGAGTCATCAAAATTACCAACAATTTTTTTATCACTTAAACTTGTCTTTAGTAAATGTAAAAGGTATTTAAAGATTATGTCTTTATGTAAATGTGCTAACTGCATATTTTGTTTATAAAAAGACATGCTTCCCTTATTTTCACCAAATCTTATAATTTTAGATTCTAAAAGTCCCATTTCATTTAATAACTTTATATCTCTTTCAATCGTTCGTTTACATACTGTCTTTTGTCCATCATTTTTCAGCAGCTTGATTACTACATTGTATATATCACGTGCTGAGTAGTCTTCTACTCCACACGACTTCCTGTATTTTGCGTTCTTTATATCTATTATCCAGTAGATTTTATACAATCTCAGCTTGCGTCTTAACATTCTGTTTATTTGATATCTAACTTGCGATACTCGAATAAATTTAGTAGCAGAAGATGTTTTATCTTTATTTAATGCTACAAGTGATTTTAGTATTGACTTTATTTGCTCTTTGGTATCATTTGAATTGAAATTTGTTGTCTTTTTTGTTAAACTATTCATACGTTATACTATACTTTTGTATCCAAAGTTTGGATTTTCACATCGTTTGTGAAGCTTTGGAAATTTATATATTTTATTATATATAAAAAATTCACTCTTGACTAGATTCAAAGTCGAGGTGATTTTTTTTATGTACCACTTTCTTATCTTCCAAAACACCTCAGATACGATTTTATGGATAAATGTATGGAATAGAGAAATTAGAATGGTTATAAATCAATAAACTCAAATTTAACAACATAGTTCACATTACTTAATTGAAATCTTTTATGAAATTATTAGAATTATTGATTATTGAAATTAATATTTAAGTCTAAAAGTATTTTATATTTTAAGTGTCTAACAAAAAATTAAAATTATTTATTTATGTTTTTAGAGTCTCTCTTTGAGATGTTTTCTAGGTGAATGTATAAAAAGAATTATTTAAAAATTGTATGTTGAAGTTGAAAACAGACTTAAATGGATTTAAAGGTTGAAAAATTTAAGAAAGGTGATTGTTAGTGCTTGTATTTTTGAAGGAAAGTTTACCCCTTTTTGATAGGAATGTTAAATAATTTTTATTATTTAGGCAAGAGTATTAAGTGTGCTTAGAGTAATTTAGGACAGTTCAGTTCTTAATTAATTTTAATAGAAAGTAGATTAAGATTTAAAGTTCAGTTAGTTTCATCCTTAACTATTGTTATCATATTCGTTGCTTCACCGTAAATTCATATCACCGTAAGTTCATATCATCGTAAATTCATATCACCGTAAGTTCAATTCGTAACGATTCAGTAAGGGTATATAAAATTTGTTAGTTGTATAGTAATATAATTATGGTAGAGAGGTTTCATTATACATGATGGGTAAAGATGGTGTAAAAGATATTTATTCTGAATTTAATATTATAGATTTTTGTAAACGTAACTTTGAATTTTTGATTCGTAATATTTGGTTAATATTATTTGCTTTATTTTTATTTTTCTTTAATGTGTTACATTCTCATAGAGGGATTGCAAGTTATACTGTTGGTAGTAATTCTAATCTTTATTTCACATTGCCTTTTACGATAGTCGTTATAGTAGTACCATCTTCAATATTATTGTATTTTCTTTATTTATTAAGGAAGCGTGTTACTGAAGGTAGTGTTAAATCCTTAGTATTTGCATACTTAGAGAAAATAGCAATATTTGTATTATTAGTGATAGGACTTATAACGCAATCTGTAAGTTCATGGATGAGCTTTGAGAGTTTCTTTAGCCTGATGTTTGAAGATACTATTAAGGACACTGTTTTGAGTACTCAAAAGAGTCAGATAGCAAAAGAGGAAGGTATACGTAAGCTACTCTTTGATAAAGAGAAGATAATTGAAGGTGAAATAGCTAGTATTGATATTAAGATTAAGAATAACAATGATCGTATAGAGTTTGCTAAAAATAAGCATTTAAGCTTGGATTATAGGTATAGAACTATGAAGCAAGATTACATGAGAGAGATTGAGAATGCAAGTAGGGAGAATAAGGATTTGTTTAATCAAAGGAATGAGTATTTAGAGTCTTTGCAGGATTTGAGGTTTAAGCTTAGCAGTTTAATTGAAAGGGCGGCTGTAAATAATAATAAGTTTAAGGCAGCTAATGTTTTAAATGGAACATCTGTTGTTATTGCTAGAGATGATTATCTTAATATAGTTTTTGTTTATTTATTATTATTATTGTCTGTTTGTCTAGATATATTTTTAGCAATGGTATTTTGCATAATACAAAATGCGTATCATAAGTTTTATGAACAAAAGTTGTTACACTTAGTCACATTACCTACAAGAAGAGGGGTTTGTGTTACGGGCAAGATTAAAAATCGTCAAATTTCAAATTCAGAAAAATATAAAAAACCATTTAAAATGATTGATGAGTCACTTGAATTTATTGCGTCTAATTTAGAAGATGATAAGCGTACAATAAAGTCTCTAGTTAAAATTAATAAAGAGACAAATATATCTGATTATAGAATAAGGAAGTATTTATCAGATTTAATGAGTAGAGGTTTAGTTATAAAAGAGAAGCAAAGACTTATACTTAATGTTGATGATACACTGAAATAATAGTTTATATTTTACTAATAAATTAATTTATGAAATTTTTATAGATAGTGGTCTTTTTTTTATTTTTTATATTTTCTATAATAAAATTGGTTAAAAGATGTGGCTACTAGTGCAGTAACTAATGCATTAAATACATTAATTATAGTGATAAGAAAGACAATAGATGAAGGACTTAAAACAGTAAAAAAAACTATTAAACTTAATACCTAAAGCGAGAAGATTGTAGTTCTTTATTATAAGAAATAGTCTTTAAACTAGACAAGTAAATAGAATTCATATACAATAAATCAATAAGTGGTAGTTAATTAAGCGAAAAAAATAAAGTCGATAAATAGAAAATCTTATATTACGTAATATATATTGTACTTAAGTAGAAATAGCAAAGACTATAGAAAAAATATCAAAATATATTTTTTTACCCTTTTAATTGATCTTGATAGCAAAAAGCTAGTAAAAATTTAGCTAATAAAAACCATAAATATTGTGTTTAAAATATCTATAATTTGCTTTTAATTTAAAAAGGAGTATGGATAATGAATAAATATTTATTCTTTTCATATAATTTAGAAGTTCTCATCATTACGATACATTTTAAATGTAGTTTTTTAACAAAAACAGTATGAATAATAAAGAATCTTTGTTTGAAGAATATATAGCCAGTCTAGAGAAAACCTCAATAGTTGATAAAACAGAACATACTGATAGGAGTTATTTGCAATATTTACTTAAGAATTTTATTAATAATCCGAGTATTACTATTCAACATGAACCAAGGCGTAGCAAAGAAGGTTTTGGCTCTCCTGACTATATAGTTAAAACGAATGAAAGCATAATAGGGTATATTGAAGTTAAAAAAATTGAAAAAAATTTAGATGATACACTAAAAAGTCCTCAAATTGAGAAATATAAAGAGTTGTCTTCTAATATAATACTTACAAACTATATTGAGTTTGTTTTAATACGAAATAAAGAGGTTATAGAAAGAGAAATTTTAATAACTAAAGAAGAACTGGAAAAACCATATCTTAAGCTTGACAGTACCAAAGTAAATAAAGTTATAAATACTTTAAATAGATTTTTTGAATCTATACCTCAGAGAATTAAAAACATAGAAGATCTTGCCAGTTTTCTTTCATATAGGACAAAGGCTTTAAAAGAATTAATAGAAAAAAATTTAGAGTTAAGTATGTCTTTTAACAAGATAAATACCTTAGTTGCAACTTATAATGTACTTAAAGAAAATATTTATAGTAGTAATTTTACTATAAATGAGTTTTCAGATTCAATTTCTCAAACTATTACCTATGGACTATTCATTGCCAGACTTAATAATAAAAATAGTGAAAAAATAGATTTTTATAATATTAAGAAGTTTATACCAAGTAATTTTTCCCTTATAAGAGATATATTAAAATTAATTGATGATATTGAGACAAATAATGAATACAATAGTTTAAAATGGATTTTAGAAGAAATTATTAATGTAGTAAATAATATTGACTCAGAACTTATCTTTGAAGAATTTTCATTTACTAGTTCTTGTTTAAATTCAAAAGATCCATACCTTTATTTTTATGAAGATTTTCTTTCTAAATACGATGATGATTTAAGGAAAGCTAAGGGAGTTTACTACACTTCTTATTCAGTTGTAAGTTTTATTACACGAAGTTTACATGAAACTCTAAAAACTAAATTTAATTTCGAAAGAGGTCTTGCAAATAGAGATAAAGTTACTGTACTAGATTTTGCAACAGGAACTGGTACATTTTTACTTGAAGTTATAAAAGAAATATTAAAAGAAATTAAAAAAGAATCTGGTAAACAAGAATATTATATTAATACTCATATTCTAAAGAATATTTATGGATTTGAATACTTAATGACTCCATATGCAGTGACTCATCTTAAACTAAGTCAGTATTTGAAAGAAGTTTTTAACGTTGATTTTAATAATAAAGACAATAAACTACAAGTATTTCTAACTAATACTCTTGATATAACAACCATTCCAGATCAAAAGAGTTTTACAGGATTATTTCCTGCAATTAGTGAAGAAAATGAACTTACAAATGAAGTTAAACGTAAGCCAATACTTGTAATACTTGGAAATCCTCCTTATAGTTCAGAATCAAAAAATAATAATGAATATATATTGAATCTAGTTAAGGAATATAAACAAATAAAAAATATGCCTTTAAATGAAAAAAACCATAAACCACTTAACGATGATTATGTTAAATTTATTAGGTTTGCAGAACATAAATTTGAAAAACCAGAAGAAGGATTAATTGGAATTATTACTAACAATGGATATTTAGATAACATAACATTCAGAGGTATGAGATATCATCTCTTAAGTACATTTGATGAAATTTATATACTAAATTTACATGGTAATTTACGTAAAAAAGAAAAAACCGATGATAATAAAATAGATGAAAATATATTTGATATTCAAACCGGAGTTGCAATTGCCATATTTGCTAAATATAAGGATGAGTTAAAAAAGAATCAATTGGCTCATATATATTATAAAAGTATAAGAGGTAAAAGAGAAGAAAAGTATAATTTCTTAGATAGAAACAATATTTTTAGTATTGATTTTGAAAAATTAGAATACTGTCCACCTAATTATTTTTTTATTAAAAAAGACTCTTCAAATGCAGATATTTATAGTAAAGGAATTTCTTTAATAGATATTTTTATAGAAAAAAATTCTGGAATAAAAACTAAAAAAGACAGAATAGCTATTGACTACACAGAAAAAGAACTACTTAAGAAGCTTAATAATTTTGCATATTTATCAGAACAAGATGCTCGTATTAAATACGATATAAAAAAAGATTCTATGTTTTGGAAGTTAACAGAAGTTCAGGAGTTTTTAAAAACTACTAATATCAACCCAAGTTATATTAAAGAAATATCATACAGACCATTTGACAGTAGATTTACTTATTATTCTAAAAACCCAGGGGTTGTAATAGAGCCTAGATACAAACTAATGAGGCATCTTTTAGAAATTGAGAATAATATAGGACTTATTACAACAAGACTTTTATCATCAAATAATTTTTGTCATGCTTTAATTACTTTTAAAATTTCAGATATGTGTATAGTTTCAAATCGAACTAAAGAATCTAGCTATGTTTTTCCTCTTTATGTAAAAGAAGATCAAGGAGTATTTAAAGATATAGTAAAAGAAAATTTCAAGACTACTTTTAGAGCATTTATTAATACTAAATACGGTAAAAAATTTACTCCTGAAGAAATACTTAGCTACATTTATGCAGTGTTGTACTCAAGTACTTATAGAACTCGATTTGTTGAATTTCTTAAAATAGATTTTCCTCAAATCATCTTTGTAGATAATATAGAAATTTTTTTAAAACTTAGTGATCTAGGTAAGCGTCTTATTGATGCTCATTTATTAAAGTATACTTCAAAACTCAATAGTAATATTGGAGTTCATATTATAGATTTGAATCAAAATCCAAACAAAGTGATAGCAAACATTCTTTATAAAGAAGAAGTAAATGAACTTTATTATAATGACACTTCTAAATTGATTAATATTCCTATTGAAGTCTATGAATACACTATTGGAAGTTATCAAGTTCTTAAAAGTTATCTAAAATATAGAAAAGGAAGGATTTTAGGTATTAATGAAATTGAACATCTTGAGAAAGTTGCTAAAGTAATTCACTTTACAATCAACATTCAAAGAGAAATTGATAGTATAGTTTTAAGTCTTAAAGAGTTTAACTAATAAATAAGATGCCATTCAATGTTTAATGATTTTACAATTTTATTTTTTATATTTCTTTTTTTCTACAAGATTTATATCTTGATGCAGATTCTAGAAAATACATTCTATTATTTTTATAAATACTTTCCAACATAAAGCTTATTCTTTTATTATTTTTTTATAGAATTTATGTAAATCTACATCTCTAATTAATATCTTAATAGGAACTTCTAAGTTATTACTAGAATCTCCTGTTAGGAACATTATGCTCTTAGCTTTTCTTAAAATTTAAAGTTTATTAACTATTTTGCTCCTTGAAGGATAAAAAGCGGTAAGAAGAAATGGAGAAAAAAAGGAAAGAGGAAGATAAAAAGGGGGAGGGATAATAATAGGAGGAGTGGATTTATTTGTATTAATATCTTGTGGTAGTAGTGGAACATCACTCAAAGCAGGACAGGCTTTAATTAGCTCAGTAGATGATCTTGCTAAAGTTATTAGACAGAAACTTAGTACAGATGTTAATGGTGCTCTTACTGTTGTTACCATCAGGTTAAATGAGGGTTTAATTGCAAGAGATATTGCAGGTAATACTAGCTATTGAAGGTTGACTTAGAAAAATTGGTGAAAATTAATGAGATTACCAATGAACTTAGAGCAAAGGTTAATGCTTTGAAGTCTGAAAATGACAAATTCATATCCAGGTTTAAGTTAGATGAAAGGGAGAAAAGAGGCACGTAATATATGAAAATAAATATTAAAAATATAAATATAAAAAGTATTTGTGCAACATTATTTATTTCTCTATTCCTTTTTTGTAATAATGGAATAGAAGAACTTGAAAAGGAAAATACTTTCTTAGCCTCTCTAGCTAATTTAGGTAATGGCTTTTAGATGTTTTTATTTCTTTTTTTGATATGTTTACTGGAGTTTTAGTAATTAAAGTTTGTACTAAAAAACAATATTATAGAAATTGTTGTATTGCTAAGTCTTTTTCTAGTTAGAGATAAAATTTTATAAGATTAACTTTAATTACTAAAAGAGTAACTAGGTATAGTTTAGTTAGTTTATTATTTGATATTTGAAATAAAGGATATATACTTGCCAGTGATTATGGTGTTTCAAGGTCGAGACACCATAATTGAATAATTTGATATTTTAGGAGAGGAATATGAATAAAAATATTTTGGCAGTATACATATTAGTATTATTGTGTTTGCTGTCATGTGATATAAATGCTTTGAATGAATTGCTAAGTAGAGCAAGAGATAAGTCTTTAGAAGTGGAAAATACAAACGTAGAAGCTTTAAAAGTTAGAAAAGAAAATAAAGATTTTGTGGAAAAACAATTAGATGATATTAATCTTTTTGAAGCACCTGTAAGAGTACAAAAAGATATGCAGGAGGTGTTTTTTAATACTGAGATTCCAATGTATTTTCAACAAGGGTATCCGTATTATCCTCAACAGAAAGAAGTAAGAATAGAAAAGGAAGATTTAGTTGTAATTACTAGGGAAGAAAAAGAAGCCCAAACAGAGATTGACAAGGTAAAAAGTGTACTTAAGGAGTTTCAATTTGGCCAATTAATTGAGAATGCACGTGAACTTAAGGATGAATATAAAGATTTAGAATCTAGTTTTTATCATACATTTTTAGAGCTTAAAGCTAAGATCGAGCTATTGAAAATGGATCATTCTAGAGAAGGTAAAATGAAATATAGAAACGAAATACAGAAATTAGTTCAATTACATAATGATTTAAATGAGCAAAGATCTAATCTTGATATGATTATGAATCAGGTTGATAGTGGACTTAGTGAGTTGGGATCTGCAAAAGGTTTGTTTGAAAATGCACAAAAGACTTTAAAAGAAGCTCTTATTGAAAGATTGAAAAATAAGAGTAGAAGTTATTCCTTTCCAAGGAGAGACAAGGGTGG
The DNA here is from genome assembly GCF_023035295.1 of Borrelia coriaceae. Lineage (NCBI taxonomy): Bacteria > Pseudomonadati > Spirochaetota > Spirochaetia > Spirochaetales > Borreliaceae > Borrelia > Borrelia coriaceae. The sequence continues at coordinate 19,172 of NZ_CP075093.1, read as the reverse complement.
TTTATTAGCTAAAAGTGCACAAAGTTATGCGGAAAGTGCTTTGAATCAATTGGAATCTGCTTCTAGTAAGCTAGCTGGTGCTAGAGGAGAAAAGAAAGATATAGAAGAACTTGTTAAGGATGTAAGATCTTTTTTGTAAAAGTTTTGAAGATAAAAATATTAGAATAAAAAGAATTTGTGCAGCATTATTTATCTCTCTTTTCCTTTCTTGTAATAATGGAGTAATAGAAGAACTTCAAAAGCAAAAAGATTTTATACTCTCTATATCTAATTTAAGACAAAATTTCTTAGATATTTTTACTTCTTTTGGGGAGATGATTGGTGGTATTTTAGAGTTTAAGGCTGAGACACCAAAGAGTGAAGTAGGAAAGTATTTTAATAATATTGCTGACACTATAGAAAAAGTTAAAGATAAGTTGACATCTGACATTGCTAACAATGAGCATTATGATAAGGTAAGGACACTTGTTGATAAATTTATAGTGACATTAGATGTAATTGCAGCATGCACTAGGGAAGCATCAAAGGTTTCTAAGGGTTCTGAGCCACTTGGCAATATGCCTAATTCTGCTACTGCTGGTAATCCTGGTGAGGCTGAGAAATTAATAAAGCCAATTAAGACTATTGTGGATTTAGTTCTTCAAGAAGGAAATCCTAATGCTGGGAATGATAAAAAAGCTGACGATGGTCAGACTCCAAGAGCTAATAGTAATGATAATGCAGGTCATTTATTTGCTAATAATAATGCCGGTGCTGGGGCTGCCAATGCAAAAAAAGCAGCAGCTGATGCAGCAAAAGCTGTTGGGGCAGTAACTGGGGCTGATATTTTAAAAGCTATTTCTCAAGGAGAAGGTGGTGCAGCTGCTACGTTAGCTAAAAATACACAAAATTCTGGTAGTGTCAATGCTGTAAATAGTGCTAAAGATGCAACAGTAGCAGGGGCTATAGCACTTAGAGCTATGGCTACAGGTGGTAAATTCGCTGGGCAGACTACTGCTGACGATGCTATTGCTATAGTTAAAGATGCAGCAGCTAGTGCTGTAAATAAGACATTAAGTACTCTTATAATAGCAATAAGAAATACTGTCGATAGTGGTTTAAAAATAATAAATAAGGTGCTAGCCGAAGTTAAACAAGAGGATCAGTCTTCAGAAGTGACTGCATCTGGTACTGATACTAAATAATAGGCAATACGTAAATTAAGTAATGAATCCATTAAGTGAAACCTTTCTTGAGGAGAGATGTTTCCCCTTTTTATATTTTGTCTCTTTAGTTAAGGGATGGGAGAAAAGGAGGCACGTAATATATGAAAATAAATATTAAAAATATTAGAGTAAAAAGTATTTGTGCAACATGATTTATTTCTCTTTTCCTTTCTTGTAATAATGGGATAGAAGAACTTCAGAAGAGAAATACTTTCTTATCCTCTCTAGCTAATTTAGGTAATGACTTCTTAGATGTCTTCACTTCTTTTGGTGATTCACTAGGTGGTGTTTTAGGGTTTAATGCTTCTACTAAAAAGTCTGAGGTTGGAGATTACTTTAAAAAAATTGAAACTACTGTAGAAGGAGTTAAGAGTAAGCTTAACACAATTGTTGAGAACATGAAACCTGAAGGTAATCCTAATGCAGAAGCTACTGCTGCAGTTGTAAAAACATTAGTTAGTGAAAAACTTGATAGGATAATTACAGGTGCTAAAATTGCTAGTGATACTATTGGTATTACAGGTGATGAACTACTTGGTAATGTTGCTGCGCAGAATGCTGGCAATGCTGGTACTGAAGTTGATAATCTAGTCAAGGGAATTAAAGATATTGTAGATGCGGTACTTAAAGAAGGAAATGCTGATGCGGGGGATGCTAACGGTCCTGTTAAAGATGCTACTGGAGCTGCTGGTGAGGCAAGAACTGCTTCTTCTGGTGGAACTGATGGTAATGCAGGTAAATTGTTTGCCAAGGACGGTTCCGGTGATGCTGGTAATGCAGCAAAAGCAGCAAAAGATGCTTCTAAAGCAGTTGGAGCAGTAACTGGCGCTGACATATTAAAAGCTATTTCTACGGGTGTTGGTAGCAAAGCTGCTGTGTTAGCGCTAAAAATACTCGAAAATGTTGCTAGTGTCACTGCTGCAAATCAAGCTAAAGATGTAACTATAGCAGGTGTTATTGCACTGCGAGCAATGGCTAAGAATGGTAAGTTCTCTGGTCCTAGTGATGGTGTTAAAGCTGATGTTGCCACTGCAGTTAAAGGCGCAGCAGTAAGTGCAGTAACTAAAGCATTAGATACATTAACTATTGCAATAAGAAAAACAATAGATGGAGGGCTTAAGACTGTTAAAGATACTATAAAAATTAATGCTAATGATATTCCTGTAACTACTGAATCAGCTTCTGCTACTAAATAAATCATCGAAATAAATAATAAGATTATTAAAGGGATACATTTCTTTTTATAAGGGACGTTTCCCTTTTTTTTAATTTAGTCTCTTTAGTTAAAGGGTGGTTAAATGAAGCACGTAATATATGAAAATAAATATTAAAAATATTATGATAAAAAGTATTTGTGCAACATTATTTATCTCTTTATTTTTATCTTGCAATAATGCAGGACCAGAGCTTAGAGATGGGCAAGCAGCTATGGCTGATGGGAGAGTAATTGATTTAGTTGAGGTAAGTGGAAAAATTAAAGAGGTAAGCACTTTTGTGGTGAATGTAAAAGAGATAGAAACTTTAGTTAAGTCAATAATAGATGGTATTTCTAAAGGTATTAAGAAAAAAATTGGTCAAAATGGGCTAGAAGACGATTCTGGTGCTGGTGCACATTATACTCCATTACTAGCAGGGGCATATAAGGTGGCTGAAATTATAGAGAAAAAATCCAAAGAATTGAAAGTTACAGAATTTTTTAAAGGTTTAGAAGATAAAGTTAAAGCTGTTGCACACAAGGCTGAGGAATTTGTAAAAAAATTGAGAACTTCGAGTGCTGATTTAGGAACCGCTAGTGGAGCTGCTACTGATGCTAATGCAAAAAAAGCTATAGATATAAACGATAGTGGTAAAGATAAAGGCGCTAGTGAACTTATTACTTTAAACAAGGCAATTGGTGATTTATTAAATGCTGCAAATGAAGTATTAAAAGGGACGATCAAGGGGGTTAAAGAACCTGCTAGGTTAGAGGTCGTTACTAAATAAAGCTAACTAAGAGATAAGTAATTTAAAGATTATTACTAAGATTAGTATTTATTTAGAGAGTAAGTCATTGCAAGAAATAAAGTCAATGAATAAAAAGCTAGGGATATAATAGTTCTCCTAGCTTTTATATTTGTTTTATTGTGGATTTTTCTTTATTATTTAGCTTCTTTAGTTAAAGGAAAGGGGGGAAGTGAGGCACGTAATATATGAAAATAAATATTAAAAATATTAAAGTAGGAAGTATTTGTGCAACATTATTTATCTCTCTTTTCCTTTCTTGTAATAATGGAATAGAAGAACTTGAAAAACAAAGGGATTCTATACTCTCTATATCTAATTTAAGACAAGGATTTTTAGATGTTTTTGCATTATTTGGGGATATGGTTTCTGATGCTTTTGGTATTAAAGCTGATACTACAAAAGAAGATATAGGAAGGTATTTCACTAATATTGCTGACACTATGAAATCAGTGAAAGAAAAACTAAATAGTATTGTGGCTGAAAGTGGTAATTATGAAAAGGTAAAAGAAAAAGTTAACGTATTTATTAAAACTATAGAAAAAATCGAGGAAGGAGCTAAAATCGCTGCTGGTGGTGCCAAGGGGGACGCAAAGATTGGTGGTGCTACTGTTACTGGCCAGGAGCCTACACCTGCTGATGAAACAAGTGTAAACGCACTTGTTAAAGGAATTAAGACAATTGTTGGAGTACTTTTAGAGAGTAAAGGGGATCCAAATGCTACTAAGACTGATGGGGAGAAAAATAAAGTAGTTGGTAAATTGTTTGAAAAGAAGGCAAGTGGTACAGAAGAAGCAGCAGCTGCAGCTAGTGCATCAATTGGAGCTATAACTGGGGCGGATATTCTTAAAGCTATTGCTAGTTCTGAGAAGGCTACTGAGAATAAAGATATTGATCAAGCAAGTACTGCAGCAGAGATTGCTATTGCTAAGGCTAATGCAAGTGGTAAGCAAGATATTAAAGAAGACGCAAGAAAAGATGCAGTAATAGCAGCTGGTATAGCCCTAAGAGCAATGGCTAAGAGTGGTAAATTTGCTGCTAATAATGATGCTAAACATTCTAATGCAGTCAATGGTGCAGCCGCTAGTGCAGTAAATAAGACATTAAGTACTCTTATAATAGCAATAAGAAATACTGTCGATAGTGGTTTAAAAATAATAAATAAGGTGCTAGCCGAAGTTAAACAAGAGGATCAGTCTTCAGAAGTGACTGCATCTGGTACTGATACTAAATAATAGGCAATACGTAAATTAAGTAATGAATCCATTAAGGGAAACCTTTCTTGAGGAGAGATGTTTCCCCTTTTTATATTTTGTCTCTTTAGTTAAGGGATAGGTAGAAAGGAGGCACGTAATATATGAAAATAAATATTAAAAATATTAGATTAAAAAGTATTTGTGCAACATTATTTATCTCTTTATTCCTTTCTTGTAATAATGGGATAGAGGAACTTGAAAAAAGAAATTCTTTCTTATCTTCACTTGCTAATTTAGGTAATGACTTCTTAGATATCTTTACTTCTTTTGGTGGTACACTTGGTGGGATTTTAGGATTTAATGAGACTACTCCAAAGTCTGATGTTGGGAAATACTTTAAAAAAGTACAAGATGCTGTACAAGGAACTAAAGATAAGCTTGAGAAAATTGTTGCTAATATGGAAAGAGATAATAAGCCTAATGCTGATGCTGTTAAAAAAGAAGTGGAAAAGTTCATTAATAATACACTCAGTAAGATAATAGAAGGAGCTAGGACTGCTAGTGAGGCTATTGGTATTACAGGTGATGATTTGATTGCTAATATTGCTCAAAATGCTAGTGGAGTTGCTAGCACTGGTGTTGAGAACTTAATAAAGGGGATTAAGAGTATAGTAGATATAGTATTAAAAGATGGGGGTAATGCTGAAGCTGGAGATGATAAAAAGGCCGACGATCTTGGTTCAAGAACCGCGAATGCTGGTGATGGTGAAGCAGGGAAATTATTTGGTAATACTGCTATTGGTAGTTCTCCTAAAAAAGTAGCAGCTGATGCAGCTAAAGCTGTTGGGGCAGTAACAGGTGCTGACATATTAAAAGCCATGGTTAAAGACAATAGTGATGCTGTCAAATTTGCTAAAGAATTAACCGGTAATGTTTCTGCAATTCCCAAAGATGCAATTATAGCAGGAGCTATTGCACTGCGAGCAATGGCTAAGAGTGGTAAGTTTGCTAATGGTAGTGCTAGTGAGTCAAAGAAAGTAGTAGAGGGAGCGGTAGTAAGTGCGGTGACTAAAGCATTAAATACCCTAACTATAGCAATAAGAAAAACAATTGATGAAGGACTTAAAACTGTTAAAGATGCTATGAACATAAATGATGCTGTTGCTCCTGTGACTATTGAATCTGATACTGTTACTAAATAAATAATGAAAAAATAAATAATTGAAATAATAAAATCATGAAAGGAAAACAATTCTTGTATAGGATTAGTTTTCCTTATTTTTATTTGGCCTCTTGATTTAAAGTATGGGAAAAAGGGGGCACGTAATATATGAAAATAAATATTAAAAATATTAAAGTAAAAAGTATTTGTGCAACATTATTTATCTCTTTATTCCTTTCTTGTAATAATGGAATAGAAGAACTTGAGAAGAAGAATCAATTTTTGAATTCAATAGCCAATTTAGGAAAGGGGTTCTTATCAGTTTTTACTGCTTTGGGAGATATGGTAACAGATACATTGGGTATCAAAACTGATACTACAAAGGATGCTATAGGAAAATATTTTACTAATATTGCAACTACCATGAAATCAGTAAAAGAGCAATTAAATGCCATTATGGCTGAAAATGGTAATTATGCAAAGGTAAAAGAAAAGGTTAACGAATTTATTAAAACTATAGAAAAAATTGAGGAAGGAGCAAAAACTGCAGCTGGTGGTGCTCGTGGTAGTGATGCTATTGGTGGTGCTACTAAAAGTGGTCAAGATGCTGCTTCTGCAAAAAAAGATTCAGTAAATTTAATTGTTAATGGGCTGAAGGCGATCGTTGGGGTAGTATTAGATAGTAATGAAGGAAATCCAACATTTGATAGGACCACAGGTTCGGAAAAAGTTAATATAGGTAAAATATTTAGTGGTGTTAAAGGTAGTGATGGAAAAGAAGTTCAAGCAGCGGCAGCAAATGCATCAATAGGAGCTGTAAGTGGTGCTGATATATTGAAAGCTATATCAAAGTCAGGTGAGGCTACTTCTTCAGTTGCGATTAACACAGCAACCGATGCTGCAAGTGTTGCTGCTTGTACAACAGGTGGTGCTCAGACTCTTTCATCATCAATACAGAAAGATGCAGTAATAGCAGCAGGGATAGCCTTAAGAGCTATGGCTGAGGGTGGTAAATTTGCGTCTGATACTACTGATGCAGCAAAAGCTGCTGATGCAATAAATGGAGCAGCAGCAAGTGCAGTTAACAAGACATTAAATACTTTAGTAATAGCAATAAGAAATACTGTTGATGGTGGTTTAAAAACAATAAGTGAAACATTAACAGCAGTTAAACAAGGAGATGTGTCAGCAGAAACAAGTGAATCTGTAGCTACTAAGTAAGGGGGAAGTAAATGAAAGTTGGAAAAAGATAAGTAAGCAAACTAATAAAGTCATTAAAGGGAAACACTTCTCTATGTGAGATGTTTTCCTTTTTTTATCTTTAGCCTTTTTTTGAGGAATAGGGCAAAAGGATTCACGTAGTATATTAAAAATATTAAAGTAAAAAGTATTTGTGTAACATTATTTATTTCTCTATTCCTTTCTTGTAATAATGGAATAGAAGAACTTGAGAAGAGAAATACCTTCTTATCTTCACTTGCTAAGTTAGGTAATGACTTCTTGTCTGTCTTCACTTCTTTTGGTGATTCATTTGGTGGAACATTAGGATTTAATGCTGTTAAATCTGGTGATACTGGAAATGCAATAAGTGCACATTTTGAAAAGATAGGAAAAGGATTAGGAGATACTAAAGGTAAATTAGATGGTTTAGCAAAAGAAATATCTTCTATTCCCCATGCTGATAATACAGGTGTTGATGGTGTTATTAAAGAAGTTAGTGAAGTACTTACAAAATTAATTGATTCTGTAAGTAGACTTGCTGGTGTAACTAAAGAAGCTGGTAAGATTAGTGATACTAATACAAGTGCTGCTCCTCCTGCTGGTGCTTCTGCCGTTGATGTTAAAACTGTTACTGAGGGAGTTAAAGCTATAATTGAGATAGCCAATGAAGTAGCAAAAAATTCAGGCGTAAATTTTATTCAAAAAGGGAATAACGGTGAGCAAGTAAAAAATGCTACTAAGGCAGTAGAAGCCCCTGTTGGTAGCAATAATAATAAGGCTTCAGCTAATGCTGGTCCTAATTTAGCAGATGAAGTATCAAAAGCAGATCCATGGGCAATGATTGCCAAGATTGAAAATGCTAAAACTGATGGTGTGATCCTTAAAGGTGATGATAATAATGAAACAGGAGCATTAGCTATTGGAACTAATAGTTCTCATAGTAATGTTGGTGCAGCTACTACTGCAGACCTAGCGGCTGCCGTAGCTTTCAAAGCAATGACGAAGACTGGTAAATTTAGTGCTCAAAATGATAATGAAGCAGTAGCAGTTAAAGCAGCTGCTGTGAGTGCTGTGAATAAAGTATTAGGAATAATTAATTTTATCATTAGAAAAACAATAAATCTTGAACTTGATAAAATTAAATCTGCTGTTCAAAAAATAAAGTATTCTTAGATTACTACTGAATCAACTGAAGCTGGTACTGCTACTAAATAAATAGTAGAACAAAGTAATAGAGTCATTAAAGGGAAGCATTTCTTTTGATAGGAGTAGTTTCCTTTTTATTGTGTTTAGCCTCTTTAGTTACAGGAAAGATAAAAGGAGGCACGTAATATATGAAAATAAATATTAAAAATATTAGAGTAAAAAGTATATGTGCAACATTATTCATTTCTCTATTCCTTTCTTGTAATAATGGAATAGAAGAACTTCAAAAGCAAAGGGATTCTATACTCTCTATATCTAATTTAAGACAAGGATTCTTAGATATCTTTACTTCCTTTGGAGATATGCTTGGTGGTGTTTTAGGTATTAAGGCTGATACTAAAAAAGAAGCTATAGGAAAATATTTTACTGATATTGCTGACACTATAGAAAAAGTTAAAGAGAAGTTAAGCAAGGTTGAAGTGGAGTATGGGAAGTATCCAAATGTAAAGACAGCTGTTGATAAATGTATAGCTACATTAGATAAGATTGTAGAAGGTGCTAAAATTGCAGCTGGTGGGGCTACGGGTTCTGGTACTATTGGGAATGTTGAGCAAAATCAAGATGCTAACCCCGCAGATGTTACAAGTGTAAACGCACTTGTAAAAGGAATTAAGACTATTATAGGAATAGTTTTCAAACAAGATGAAGGAAAGTCAGATGCTAATGTTACTGACAAAAATCATAATAAAACAGTTGGTAAGTTATTTAATGATAAAACTAATGGTGCTGGAGAAGCTGAAGCGGCAGCCGCTAGTGCATCTATTGGAGCCATAACAGGTGCTGATATTCTTCAAGCTATTGCTATTTCTAAGGATGCTGCTTCCGGGAATAAAATTGAAACGGCAACAAATGCTGCTGAGATTGCAGCTGCTACTATGCAATTAGCTGATAAAAATATTGATATAGTAGATGCACAAAAGGATGCGGTAATAGCAGCTGGTATTGCCTTAAGAGCAATGGCGAAAGGTGGTAAATTTTCGGCTAAGAATGATGTTAAATATGTCAATGCAGTAAAGGGGGCAGCATCAAGTGCAGTAAATAAGACATTAAGTACTCTTATCATCGCTATTAGAAATACTGTTGATAGTGGTTTAAAAACAATAAGTGAAGCATTAGCAGCAGTTAAACAAGGAGATGTGTCATCAGAAACAAGTGAATCAGGAGCTGATAAGTAGGGAAGTAAATAAAATTTAGGAAAAGATAGGTAAACAAAATAATAAAGTCATTTTAGGAAAACACTTCTTATATAGGAGTAGTTTTCCTTTTTTGGTGTCTAACCTCTTTAGTTAAGGGATAAGTTTAAAAGGAGGTACGTAATATATGAAAATAAATATTAAAAATATTAGATTAAAAAGTATTTGTGCAACATTATTTATCTCTTTATTCCTTTCTTGTAATAATGGGATAGAAGAGCTTGAAAAGAGAAATACTTTCTTTGATTCTCTTGTCAAAATAGGTCATGACTTTCAAGAAATATTCGGTTCTTTTGGTAATGCTATGGGAGACGCATTAGCATTTAATGCTGTTAAATCTGGTGATAAGAAAGAAAAGGTGGGAGCTCCATTTTGAGAAAATAAAAAAAGGCTTAGAAGATACTAGAGGTAAATTAGATGGTTTGGCAAAAGACATAACTTCTACTCCTCATGCTGATGCTAAAGGCGTTGAGACTGTTAAAACTGCTATTCAAGGAATAAAAGAAGTTTTTGATAAGTTAATTGTTGCTCTAACTAAACTTGCTAGTGTAACTAAAGGAATTGGGGCTGAGATTGGTGATATAGCTTCTGCTGCAGCTAAAGCCGAAGTTGCTGATTCTAATGATGTTAAGACTATCATTGATAATGTGAAGAAAATTGTTGAAATAGCAGAGATATTTAAAGTAGATATTAAAAAGGGGAGCGAAGGTGCTAAAATTAATGCAGGGGCTAGTACTGCGCCTGATGCACTTGGGGGTAAAGCTGATGCTGCTGGTTCAGGTCCTGCTTTAGCTTCTGAAGTTTCTAAAGCAGACCCATGGGCGATGATTAATAAGATAAAAGATGCTACAGCTAATACTGCTCAACTTAATGCTGGTACTGATAATAAAGCTGGAGAATTAGCTACTGGTGCTAATGCAGTTGGTGATAATGGTTCCAATGCTGCTACAAATGCAGATTTAGCAGCAGCTGTTGCTTTGAAGGCTATAACTAAAGGTGGTAAGTTTAGTGCTCAAGATAATGATACTGATAAAAGTGCAGTTAAAGCAGCTGCTGCTAGTGCTGTAAATAAGGTATTAGGGGTACTAGGTGAGATAATTAGGCAAACAGTAGCAAGCAATCTAGAGAAAGTAAGAGAAGCTGTAAAGAAAGTACAATACTCCGAAACTATTGAAACTGATTTTGCTGAATCTGGTAGTCTTGCTACTAAATAAATTGGTCAGTAATTAAATTAAATATAAAGTTATAGAAGGAGAACACTCTTTTATGTGAGAGTTGTTTTCCTTTTTTGTATTTAGCCTTTTTATTTAAAGGAAAGAAAAAAGAGTGTGCACATAATATATGAAAATAAATATTAAAAATATTAGAGTAAAAAGTATATGTGCAACATTATTTATTTCTTTGTTCCTTTCTTGTAATAATTCAGGGGAGAGTGCAGAAGCTGAAAAACGATTAACTGATGTACTAATGGATGTAGGTAGAAGTACTGAGAATGCATTTTATTCTTTTATAGAGTTGATCTCAGATACATTAGGTTTAAGAGTAACTAGAGATACAAAGAAGAGTCAGGTAGGAGAATATTTTAGTATTTTAGGTGAGAAACTTGGGAAAACGGCAGATGCATTAGAACAAGTAGCAGTAAAAGCTGTATCAGATATTGATAAAGATGGTCTATTAAGCAAGGCAATTAGAGAGGCTGTTGATTCAGCTAAGAAGACATTGGAAGTCTTAAAAGGCCATTTAGAGTCTTTAAAGGATATAGGTGATTCTAGCCAAAATATAGGTGAAGCAGTAAGTAACGCTGGTGCTAAAGAAGGGGTAGCAGCAAATCAAGATAAGTTAAAGAAAGTCCTTACAGCATTTCAAGGAATAGTAGATGAAGCAGTGAAAGTAGGTGTTGCAAAGCCAGAAGCAGGGACTTTAGCATTAAATAATGCAACTGGAGTAGATAATAAAGATGGAGCTAAGATATTATCTACAAATAGTAATACTAAACCATCACCAGGAGATGAATGTAAAGCAGCAACAATACTTGCTACAGTAAGTGGAAAGGACATGCTGGCCTCAATAGTTCAATCAAAAGAAAATGATTCACAAATAGGAGGAAGTGGTGCAGATGGAAATACAACTGCTGTGTCGTTTGCAATAGGTAATTCAGGATCTACTGTGGCACAAAATTCAGCTAAAGCAGCTGCATTAGCAGGAGGAATAGCCTTACGCTCATTGGTTAAAGATGGAAAATTAGCAAGAGCAGCAGCAGATGGTAGTGCAGGAGAAGGAAAAGAAATACAAGGAGTAGGAGTAACTGCAGTAAATAAACTATTAGTGGCAGTAGAAGATCTAATTAAAAAAACAGTAAAGAATGCGATTGGGAAAGCAAAAGAGAAAATTAATAAAGCAAAAAGTTCACAGGAATCAGTTTCAGAAGCAGGTAATAAGTAGTAAGTTAAATATTAAATTATTTAGGAATAAGAGTAAAAGGCAATCTTAGATATGAGTCTAGGTTGTCTTTTATATTTTTGTTTCCAAAGAAGTGCAATAATAGAAATGACTTTTTATTTTTAATAGTATTTTGTAAAAATTGAGGATTAGTGCCGTAAAGGAGAATAGACAGTTAAAGTTGATGGGACAGTGATTGATTTGAAGACAGTAAGTAAAAAGATAAAATAGATTATTTATTATTGTGCAGCAAGTGTTAAATCATTATAAGCTTTCGTAAAGTCAATAGATGAGTTAGATAAAGCTATTAAAAAGAAAATTTAGGCAGATAGACTTAAAGATGATAATGATAGTCATAATGGTTTATTAATTGCTAGGGCATTTAATGTGCTATTGGATGTAGCCCTTTTAATTTATTGATTAACTCATTTTTCTTAGCCTGAACATTAATAATTTGTTTTTTCAAGTTCATTGTTATTTGTTTCTATTGCCAAAGCTATCAATTTAGTTTGTAGATCCAATTCTTGGTCAAGTAGATAGTTCTGTATAAGAAGTTTATGAGAAGAAGCTATAAAGAGAAATAGTGGTGCAAAAGGTAAATGGTAACAGGAACCCCCAACTATGTGAGCTCAATAAATTAGTGGATGCGTTGTTAGCGACCTCTAACAACGCATCATCATCTGCAATTGCAGAGATTATAACTCCTGCTACTAAGGTAGGGACTGTTAAAAGTTAGTTTTTAATTAAAAGGTAAGTAAGAAGTCAAATTGAGAGTATAAATAATAAAATCATTTAGATGGAAATAGTTCTTGTATAGGAAATGTTTCTATTTTTTTGTATCTAGCTTCTTTAGTTAAAGAATAGGAAACCAAGATGCACGTAATATATGAAAATAAATACTAAAAATATTAAGATAAAAAGTATTTGTGCAACATTATTTATCTCTCTATTCCTTTCTTGTAATAGTGGAGTAATAGAAGAACTTGAGAAGAAAAATACTTTCTTTGATTCTCTTGTCAAAATAGGTCATAACTTTCAAGAAATATTCGGTTCTTTTGGTAATACCATAGGAGATGCGTTAGGATTTAGTGCTGTTAAATCTGATGATACTAGAGATAAAGTAGGAAAACACTTTGAGAAGCTAGGAGAAGCACTTACAGTCACTAAGAATAAATTGAACGATTTATCAAGTAAAATATCTGAAGCAAAGAATGTTGATGGGAATACAATTGAAGCTGTTAAGGGTGCTATTAAAGTAGCAGATGATGTTTTTGACAAACTAATTAATGCACTAACTAATCTTACTGGGGTTTCTAAAGGAGCTAGTGGTATTGCTATTGGTGATAATAATAATACTAGTGCTGCTGAGACAGATGTTAATGCAGTAAGTGAAAATGTAAGGGCAATCATTGAAATAGCAAATGAAATAGCAAAGAATTCAGGCGGTAGATATTATTAAAAAAGGAGATGACAGAAATATTGTAGTGGAAGGTACTAATGGTCCTAAAGCTTTAGCTGGTGCTAGTAATGCGACTGTGGGTGAAACTGCAAAGCTAGCAGATGAGGTGGCCAAAGCAGATCCATGGGCTATGATTCATAAGATTAAAGAAGCTAAAGCCAAGACAGCTGCTGTTGGTGCAGGTGCTGATGTTGGAGCATTAGCTGTTGGAAGTGGTAATGCTAGTGTTACTGCAAAGAGTAATGCAGATTTAGCAGCAGCAGTGGCTCTTAAAGCTATGACTAAAAATGGTAAGTTTAGCGTTCAACCTACTGATGATGCAGCAGTTAAGGCAGCAGCAGCAAATGCAGTAAATAAGGTACTAGGAATACTTGATTTTATAATTAGGAAAACAATAGCAATTAATCTAGAGAAAGTAAGAAAAGCTGTTGAGGGCGTAAGGTGTTCTGAAACTACAGAGGCTAGTACTGTTAAGAATTAAGTAATAAATCATCAAACTAAATAATAAAGTCACTGAGGGAAAACACTTCTTTGTATGAGAGTAGTTTTCCTTTAATTGTATCTAGCCTCTTTAGTTAAGGAAAGGTAAAAAAAAGGAGGCACGTAATATATGACTAAAAATATTAAAAATATTAGAGTAAGAAGTATTTGTGCAACATTATTTATTTCTTTATTTTTATCCCTTATTATAGGGTGTTCACAACAAGCAGATTCAAACCCTCAAGATATGGTTGCTGATTCTAATAATAACCTTGTGAATTTATTAGATAAGGCTGGAGAAGCATTTTTTGGTTTTTTAGATTTCGTTACAGGGTCTATGCGATTTACTGTAACTAAAGATACATCAAAAAGTGAAGTAGGAAAACATTTTGCTGATTTAGCTAAGGGGCTTGAGAAAGCATTAGCAGAACTAGAAAAAGTAGCAGAAAAAGCAGTAACAGAAGCTGATAAAGATGGTCTATTGACCAAGGCAGTTAAAGAGGCTAAAGATATTTTAAACATATTGAAAGGACATTTAGATTCTTTAAAAGATATAGGTGATAGTGGTACTGTGGGTGAGGTAAAAAGTGATAACAAACAAGGAGTAGCAGCAGATATGGGTACCTTAAAGAAGGTATATCAGGCATTGAAAGGAATAGTAACAACAGCTAAGAACGAAGGTGTTTCAGAGTTGAAAGAAAGTAATTTAACATTGGAGCCAGCATCAATAAGGAGGGGCTACTCCAAAAGATGGAGCTAAGGTTTTAGCTACAAATGTTGCTAATCCAGCGTCAGGGGATTCAGGTAAAGCAGCTTTAGTAGTATCTGCAGTAAGTGGTGAGGCAATTTTAGAGGCAATAGTTAATAAATCAAAAGACACCGATGCTGATGCAGAGTTGTCGGGCGGTAATGCAGATGTTGACACAAGTGCATTGAAGTTTGCAAAAGGAGGTCAAGCAAATCAATTAGCAGGTGCAGCAACCCCAAAAGCAGCAGCAGTTGCAGGAAAGGATAGCTTTACGAGCTTTGGTTAAAGAAGTTAAATTAGCTGCAGAGAATGGTAATCAGGATGACAAAGCAGTACAAAAAGTAGGAATAACAGCAGTAAATAAATTATTAGTAGCAGTAGAAGATATAGTTAAGAAAACAGTAAAGAATGTTCTTGCAAAAGCAAAAGGAGGGATAGATAAAGCAAGAGAGACAAAAGAACCAGTTGCACAACAAAAGGCAAATTAATTAAAAAAATTAAATAAATTCAATAATAAAGGCATTCAAGGGAAACGCTTTTTATATGAGAGTAGAGTTTCCCTTTTTTTGTATTCAGCTCATTTGTCTAAAGGAAAGGGTAAACAGGGGCACGTAATATATGACTAAAAATATTAAAGATATTAAAGTAAAAAGTATTTGTGCAACATTATTTGTCTCTCTATTCCTTTCTTGTAATAATAATGGGATAGAAGAACTTCAGAAACAAAAGGATTTCTTATCCTCACTAGCTAATTTAGGTAATGACTTCTTAACTGTTTTTATTCCTTTTTTTGATATGTTTACTGGAGCTTGAGTCATTAAAGTTTGTACTAAGAAACAATATTATAGGAATTGTTTCATTGCTAAGGCTTTGTAGTTAGATATAGATGATTTTATAAGATTAACTTTAATTAGTAAAAGAGTAACTAGGTATATTTTAGTGAATCTATTTAATGTTAATATAAACGGTGTATATTTGATATTAGTTATTTTATTTAGGTATTAATATTTGATATCTGAGTAATGTAGGTAATCTAGGAGAGGAAATATGAAGAAGAGTATTGTAGCAATATGTATGTTAACACTAATGTGTTTATTCTCGTGTGATATAAATTTTCTTAATGAATTGTTAGGCAAAGCGAGAGACAAATTTTTAGAAAAAAATGAAGCTGAAAAGAATTTGAATTCTAAAGAAGGAAATCAAGAGGGTAAAGAAAATCAAGTAGATGTTTCAAAGTTTAGAAAAGATGTAGTAACAAAGAGAAACTTGCAGGAAGAAAAAGGTATTGATATATTTCAAACTAAATTAACTGAGGATCAAGAATCTTATCTTACTGCTAAAGATACTGAGGCTAATGAAATTAAGAAGAAAATTGATGTTAATTTAGCTGAGATAAATGCAATTTATGATGAGTTGAAGAAATCATTGTCGGAACTTGAAAATATGAAATCTGATATTATAAGTGCTAAATCTGATTTTGAAAAGGCAAGGGGTTCTGATGGAAGTAGTATTGATTCAGGTTTGAAGGAAAAGTTATTTCAAGCAATTGAGAAGATTGAAGGTAGTAAACATATTGCAGTGGTAGGGTATAAGGAATTGTTTCTCGAGTTAGAGCATGTACTAAGTCATGCTGGGTATGCAAAGAATTCTAGTGTCTCTGCTTTAGGAGAATCAGAACAGGTAAGGTCGAATGGTTATTATTACATAGGTTATATTGTAGATAATATTTATAAGGCAAAAACTAGTTTGAGTGATGCGGAAAATATGTTTAATGAAGTAAAGTCAAAGATGGATAATTTTAGAGATAAGATGGAACGAGTCAAAATAGATTTTGCTGATTTAAAGGGCGCACATCAAGTTATACAGCAAGCATTAGTAGTTAAAAAATAAGTAGTATATACGATCGTTGTGGTGAAGAGATAAGTAATTAATAATTTAAGTATTTATTTAGAGAGTGATATTTAAGTGAGATAGGGTCTAATGTTAATTAGGTCCTATTTTTGTTTCTGTGAGTACCTTTCAAATTTGGTTATGTAAATGAGAAAATAAAAAAATAACATAACCAAATTTGAAAGGTATTTTTAAACTGTCTGTAAGGATAGATTTTTTTAATTGCGGATGAGTGCTTGGACAATAGTTTGATCAAGCTTTTAATCATAGGGTTTATGTTCTATACATTCTTATTACAAGCTCTTATGTTTAAAAGTAATGTATAAGTATTTAATTATAAGGATCCCTATATAATAAAGATCCTTACTTATTTATTCTATTATTTGATATTTAATTATTAGCCTGTTTATAAGCAGCAATGAGTGTATCAATAGCGTTAGCAAAAGTTGTTCCTCCAGTGTAGTTATCTTTATTCAAATTTATAGCACATTGTTTTGTGTGTTGTATATAGTCCATCTAATTGAAAAGCAATAACTCTTAATGCACCAATAATAGGGCTGAGAGCTACGATATTAACTTCTTGATGGAAAGTCTTAGCAGCAGTAGCGAAAGAGTGAGCAGCCTTGATAAAATTGTTAGAGTTAAAGTTAGAAGTGATGTTAACGAATGCATCGATAATAAGCTATTATTGCAATATTTATAGTAGTAATGAAAGCCTCACCAGCATCTTTAACGGTTTTAAATGCTTGAGTGGTATTTTTATCTTTTACAAGATAAGTTTGTTCTATAGCTTGTTTTAAGCTTTCAATTGAGTTAATTAATGCTTGAGGCTTAGCATTGTTTATAGATGTTGCTAGTGTTTGTAAGTCTTTAATAAGATCGGGTTTGTTAAGTTTTTCAATAGCATTTTTTAGTATTTGAGCATTTGTGTAGCTAGTGCAAAATACCATGTGCTCCTTGCTGCATTGAGTATAAGTCATAATTTTATTGATATATTGAGTATTGCGATTATAAATATTTTTTAGGATATCATAATATAGTTTTCAGAATTGATAAGAAACTTTTGTAAGCTTTCTATATTCTCTTGTGTTAACTTTAAAGTTGTACTTGAATTGTATGTTCTTTTTTTTCTTCTTTTTTAGGATGTAGATCTTGCATATGATTTAAAGTTTGTTCTTTGTTTTCCTTAGGATATATAGAAGAATTTATTGTTTTTTGTGAATTCTGATCTTGTATATAACCTAAAATTTGTTCTTGTTCTGTTTTAGGAGTAATATTGCAAGCTATTACTCCTAAAACAAATAATGAAAGAAAGTGTGTTTTCATAAATATTATCCTTTTTAAACTCCGAGTACTTATTATCAATTAATACTCATTATTATTTAATAATAAGTATATATCATAAAAGTGAAATTATCAAATTTGTAGGAATAAATTTTTTGAAAATGTAAATGAAAGATAGGCTATAAAAAAGCCTATCTTTCTAAATTTTATTTGAAGTAAGTATAAAATTATTTATCTGGCAACAATACCAGTGCGAGTAAGTAAGTTTTTTACTAATTGAAGTTTTGCGAATAGTGTTTGGTATTTGTAATAATCTATATAATTATAATATAGTGTTGGATATACTTGGTGATTGTTGGGATTATTTTTTTGCATTTTTATAATTAAAGAATTTATTTCGCTTGTAAGCTCATTTAATTTTGACTTTGCTTGTTGTTCTGTTTGGAAAGTGCTAGGATAGTCGGGGATATTGGTAAGATCATTAGCATTATTAAAGGTTTTTTCAATTGTGTTTAGAAGGTTTTTAAGATCTGATTCTAATTTATTTTTTGTAAACTTGGATAGTTTTTCTTTTGCTTGTTGTTTTTCAGATTCTGTAGCCATTTTTCCTTGGTTGCTTAGTTTGATTCTGTTGAATGCAATTATTTCCAAATCGTCTTTTATTTGTTCAGCTAGTTTGATAGCTTGTTCAACATTATTTATGGTATTTTTTAATTTAAAGTTGTATTTGTTATTTAGTCTAGTTTCTAGCTTAGAATATTTATCGTCATTTTCTTCAAATTCGAATTCATTTTGTTCAATTGTTTTTATAGAACTGTCAAAGTATGAACCTGAGATTGATGTTGGTTTTGAGTAGTAATGTGAGTTATAGGTATAGGTGTATTGGATATTATTTGATTCACTGTTTAGTCCTTTAAGATAAGTTCCGCTGTTATTACCTCTAAGGATGTTTGTTGGGTGTTGAATTGCGTTGCTGTTTTGCTGAAGGATATGCTTTTCGTTGTCATATGTTGTAGGGGTGTCTAGTGATGGTGTGTCTTCTTTAGTGTCGGTTTTTGTTGTTGATGTTTTTTCTGTTATGTTGGTTGGAGTTGTTGTTGAGTTAGTGTTAGCTATTGTTTGTATTGTTATACTGCTATTAGTATTTTGTATAGTATTTTCTGTTGATTGTTCTGATATTTCTTGTTTTTGTTCGTTGTTGTGGCTAGTTGTATCACTATTTTTGATTTCAATAGGTTTGAGTAAATTATCTTGTTTATTGTCTGGAAGTATTGGCTGGAGTATAGTGTTTGAGTCTAATATGTTTTTAGCAGTAGCAGTGTCAATATTAGGAGTAATGCTATTGATTTGTGGCAATGCTGAGTTTATTATTGCAGGTAGTTGATCTTTTTTATTATTATTTAGATCTAGGATTATAGAGTTAGCTTTATCAAGTATTTTTTGAGGTTTGAGGTTAATATTGTCTGTAGGGAAGAATCTACAGCAGGCTAAGCTTAGAGTAAAAGATAAGACTATATATTTATTTTTAAAATTCATAAAAGAGCTCCTTTAATATATAAGTTATAAATATAGTAGATAAGTATATCTCAGTTTTATGGATAGTGGTAATGGGAGTTGGGGGATGTTGAGGGGGGGGGAGATAATGGGATAGAGATCGCGCCAGCTTTATACTAATAACAACTAAACTA
>NZ_CP075092.1 GCF_023035295.1 Borrelia coriaceae | reverse complement strand
TAGTTTAGTTGTTATTAGTATAAAGCTGGCGCGATCTCTATCCCATTATCTCCCCCCCCCCTCAACATCCCCCAACTCCCAATATCACTACTTTTTTCCCTCTCAAACCTAGATTTACCACCCCCATCGCTCTATATTTATTATTTTATACAAATACATATTATAAGGAGATTTAATATAATGTTTAAATTAAAATATTTTTGCTTGGGACTAATCCTATGTCTCATTAGCTGTGATCTAATCCTCAATGGCAATGAAAATACATCTGCTAAGTTACTAAAAAAAGCTTACTCTATCTTGGAGCCAACTCAAAAATAATCCTTCAAACAATACTCTACAAGATAATATCATTAACTTTAACACCTCACCTATCATTAATGAAAAATCTACACCTCAAGCTATTAACCAAATTACTGATAATAACAATCAAAATACTAACAATGGCAATAATCATATCACAACAAAAGACCAAAATACTAACAAAGACAGTATAAAAACTCTTAACTCACCAATTATTACTAACATTAAACCACACACTAATGAAGATAACAAAAACACTCAAACAATCAATACACTAACTCAATCAGAACTTAATACAAAAATAACTGAAAACCCTACTCCAACAAACACAGATGACACAATTATCTCAAACTCACACACAAATACCCCTCCTACAATACTATCAGGTACAACTAATAATCTTAACAGCATAAGTGGTGAATCATCTATTAACTATGAATATAATAATTATATTCCATCAACAACAAAATCAGGTTCATACTCAGGACCTATGACAACCATAGAAGATGACGAAGAAGACAATGACGATGACTATGAAGATGACGAAGAAGACAATGACTATGATGAAATTGAAAAAAATCACCAAGAAATTGACAACGAAGATGAAGACGAGGATGAAGCTCAATTAAATAGAGAATACAAATCACGTTTAATAAAAACCAAAAATAGCGTTAAGAACGCTCTTAAATTAGCTAAAAAAATAAACAAACACTGGGAAACCATTAAGTTTAATGAAATAAAAATAAATCCTATTTATGGAAAAAAACCCGAAGAATCTGAAAAACAAAAATCTCAAGACATATTACATAAATTTACAAAAAACAAATTAACCAAAAAACTCACAAAACTCTCAAACGCAATTCAAGAAAGTCTAAGTGATGCTATACATCTTACTACTAATGATTTTGGATACCCTGGCAACCTCCAAAAAGACCAAAAAGCAAAAACAAAATTAGATACAATTAAAACAGAAGTAAACATTTTATTATCAAAAGTGCAAAAAAGTCATCACAATGATTACAAAGTATACGAAGAATTAAGCTCTCTCAGAGGCATATTGCCCCCAAGTACCAAAAGTGAGTTAAAGGAAGTACTAAGATTACTTTATGGTACCACTGGTGCTAGATAAATCTTTATATTTAAAAACAATTACTTAAATAAACACTAATAAGATAGGCTTATAAGCCTATCTTTTTTTTATATGCTCAAAAAACTTTTCTCACAAATTTGATAATTTCACTTTTATGATATATACTTATTATTAAATAATAATAAGTATTAATTGATAATTAGTGCTCTGAAATTTAAAAAGGAAAATATTTTTATGACAAATCCATTAGTTTCATTACTAACCTTAGGAGTAATATCTTGCAATATTACTCCTATATCAAGTCAAGAACACACGTTAAGTTATATGCAAGATCATAACTTACAAGACAAAAAAATAGATACTTCTATATATCCTAAAGAAGATAAAAAAGAAAATACTATTCAAGTAAAACACGAAAAACTAACACAAGAGAATATAAAAAGCTTACAAGAGTTTCTCATTGATTCCAAAGATTACTATACTAATCTAAACACTATTTACAATCATTATATTCAATATATAGATCAAATTATGACCTATATTCAGTGTAATGAGTCAAGCATAGATTTTTGCATTAGCAATACAAATTCTACAATACGAAAAGAAGCTATTGAAAAACTCAATAACTCTAACCTAATCAAAGATTTTCAAACTTTAGCTGCATCTTTAAAAAATACTAATCTAGAAGGATTCAATAACTCAATTAAAAACTTAAAACAAGTTATACACCAAACCTATCTTGCAAAAGAGCAAACCACTACCAATACATTGAAAACTGTCAAAAATACAGCTGATGCTTTTATAACTGCTATAAATAGTTCAGTAACAACTTATATTGATGCCTTTGTTAACACTGTTTCTAACTTTAACTCTAACACTTTCATCTCTGCTGCTCACAATTTTGCTAATGCTGCCAAAACTTTAAATAAAGAAGTTAATATTGCAGCTCTTACGCCTATTATTGGTACACTAAGAATTATGACTTTTCAATTAGACAACTCTATAGAACAACTAAAACAATATGCTATCAATTTAGATGATTATGAATATACTGGAGGAACAATTTTCGCTAACGCCATTGATACACTAATTTCTGCTTATAAACATGCTACTAATTAAACATCAAATAATAAAATAAATAAGGATCTCTATATAATAGAGATCCTTGCCAATTAAATGCTTATACATACTTTTAAACATAAAGTTCATGATAAGGATACATAGAATATAAACCCTGTTATCAAAAAGCTTTGTCCAAACGCTCATCCGCAATTTAAAATTCCATCCTTACAGACAGTTTGAAAATACCTTTGAAATTTGGTGATGTCATTTACTTTATTTACTTCATGACATCACCAAATTTGAAAGGTATTCATATAAACAAAAATAGAATCTAATAAAATTAGACCCTATCTCACTCTAAAAAATAATTAAATTATTAATCACATACTAATTCACCATAAATATGTTATATACTATTTCTTTTTAACTGCTAATAATGCTTCATATGCACTCTTTAACCCAGCAAAATCTTTATCCGCTTTTTGTCTCTCAACTCTAAGATTATCTAACTCCGATTCTACTTTCTTAAACATACTTTCTGCTTTACTCAAGCTAAGCTGCGCATTTGATATATTATCTATCATAAGCTGCACATAATAATAACCGCTCAACCTTGCCTGTGCCGATTCACCTAAAGCAGACTTAATAAGACCCTTTGCATACTCAGCATCAGCTTTTACATGTTTTAATGCATGAAATTGCTCATTATACCCTACTACTGCAACATGTCTACTATCTTTAACTGTCTTAATTGCTTCATCTAAATAAGGCAAAGTGTTCGTTACATGATTATTTCCAGGAACACCTCTTCTTGCCTCATTAAAATCAGACTCAGCTCTTATAACAAAAGCTTCCATATTCTTAAGTTCTGACAATGATTTCTCCAACTCATCATAAATTGCATTTACCGCAGCTAAATTAACATCAATTTTTTTCTTAATTTCACTGGCCTCAGCATCCTTACCAGTAAGATAAGATTCTTGAACCGCAGTTAATTTAGGTTGAGATAAGTTAATACTTTTTTCCCTAAAGTCTTTATTTCTTACTACATCCCTTTTAACCTTTGAAACATCTACCTTATTTTCTTTATCCTCTTGATTTTCTTCTTTAGAATTTAAACCTTCTGCATTATCGGTTTCTTCTAAAAATTTTTCTCTTGCTTTGCCTAACAATTCATCAAGAAAATTTATATCACATGATACCAAACACATTAGTGTTAACACACATATTGCTAAAACATTCTTATTCATATTTCCTCTCCTAGATTATCTACATTACCCAAACATTAAATCTCAATATCTAAATAAAAATAAATAACTAATATCAAATATACACCGTTTATATTAACATTAAATAAATTCACTAAAATATACCTAGTTACTCTTTTACTAATTAAAGTTAATCTTATAAAGATTATCTATATCTAACTACAAAGCCTTAGCAATGAAACAATTTCCTATAATATTGTTTCTTAGTGCAAACTTTAATGACTCAAACTCCAGTAAACATATCAAAAAAAGGAAATAAAAACAGTTAAGAAGTCATTACCTAAATTAGCTAGTGAGGAGAAGAAATTATTTCTCTTCTCAAGTTCTTCTATTCCATTATTACAAGAAAGGAATAGAGAGATAAATAATATTGCACAAATACTTTTTATCCTAATATTTTTAATATTTATTTTCATAATTACGTGCACCCTCTTATTCCATTCCTTAAATAAGGAGGTTAGACACTAAAAAAGGAAAACAGCCTTTCATATAAAGAAGTGTTTTCCTTTAATGAGTTTATTATTTTGTTTATTTATTATCTTATTATTTATTTAGCAACAGTATTAGCTTCAAAAGCCACAGGATTATCATTAGGATTAATTTTCATAGCTTCTTTAACAGCTTTAAGTCCTGCATCAATTGTATTTTTCATTGCTACAGTTAATGTATTTAGTGCTTTAGTAACAGCACTTATAACTGATACTCTGACTCCAGCAGTGTAGTCAGTTTCAGCTGTAGTAACACCAGTATTAACCCCAGGGAATTTACCACTTTTAGTCATAGCTCTTAATGCTATAGCTCCTGCTATTGTTGCATCTGTAGCATTAGCTTCAGCAGCCTTAGTAGCAGTAGCTTCACCATTTGTAACTATAGCTTTCAGTATATCAGCACCAGTTACGGCCCCAACTGCTTTTAACACATCTGCTGCAGCCCCCTTTGCATGGGTGTCACTAGTACCAACTCCAGAACTAGCTGAACTAGCAAATAAATTTCCTGCCTCACCGTTAGTTTGAATACTACCACCTTTTCTTGCACTAAGATCAGAAGCCTTTTTGTCTGTTCCAGCCTCATGATTTCCTACATTTTCCAGTACCACATCTACAATTGATTTAATTCCTTTTACTAAACTAGCAACTTCTGAACCTGCATCACCCCCTTTAGTCTTAGCAGCAACATTAGCAATTGGTTCACTAGCAGGAACATCCTTTAAAGCATCACTAGCAGTCTTAGCTCCCTGAATTATCTTAGTAAGTTTTTCACTTAAAGTTGTTACAGCAGTCTCAGTTGCAGCAGCATTATGATTGCCTTCTCTCTTCATGTTCTCAACAATTGTATTAAGCTTATCTTTAGTCCCTTGTACAGTATCATGAATTTTTTAAAATAAGCTGCAACATCAGATTTTTTAGTTTCAGTATTAAACCCTAAAACAGTACCTGTCATCTCACCAAAAGAAGTAAAGACAGATAAGAAGTCATTACCTAAATTAGCAAGTGAGGATAAGAAAGTATTTTTCTTTTGAAGTTCTTCTATCCCATTATTACAAGAAAGGAAAAGAGAGATAAATAATATTGCACAAATACTTTTTATATTTATATTTTTAATATTTATTTTCATATATTACGTGCCTCCTTTTTTCCCATCCTTTAATTAAAAGAGGCCAGATACAAAAAAGGAAAACAACTCCTATACAAGAAGTGCTTCCCTTTAATAACTTTATTATTTAGTTTACTTGTTACTTATTTAGCAATAATACCAGATTCAGTAGTTACATGAGTATCATTAGCACTTATATTCATAGCATCTTTAACAGTTTTAAGTCCTGTATCAAGGGTTTTTCTTATTTCTATAGTCAATGTATTTAGTGCCTTAGTTACCGCACTAATAGCTGCATATTGTATCTGTTGTTTTGCTCCACCATCACTACCACCAGACTTATTAGAGAATTTACCACCCTTAGCTATTGATCGTAAAACTATTCCTCCTGCTATAGTTGCATCTTTTGCATCACCAGCAGAAATAGGCTGACCATCTGAAAGAGTTTTATCGTTAATAGCCAACTTAGCGGAATTACCACCAACTTGAGCCATAGCTTGTAATATATCAGCACCAGTTACTGCGCCAACAGCTTTAGCTGCATCTTTAGCGGCTTTACCAACACCAGCAGTAGTACCAATAGCTTTCTTAGCAAAAAGAGCTATGGCTCCATTATTGGTGTTATCATCAGCATCAACATTTCTTGCACTACCATCGGCACCGCTAGTATCGACAGCAGGATTTTTATTATCACCAGAATCGGCTTTACCTTTTCCTTTGAGTACTATATCCGAAATTGTTTTAATTCCTTCAGTAATGGATTGCACTACTTTTGAATCACCTGCAACACCAACTCCATCACCACCTCCACCAAAATCAACAATAAGACCATTATCAGTATCACCAATAGCATCACTAACAGTCTTAGCACCCTCAATTATCTTGCTAAGTTGTAAATTTAAAGTTGTTACAGCAGTACCTGTAGCCTCTGCATTAGGATTATTTTGATTTTTCATATCAGTAACAATTTTATTAAGACCTGTTTTAACCCCTTGTACAGTCTCTTGAATCTTTTTAAAGTACTCACCAACCTTAGACTTTGTAGTAGTCTTATCAAAAGCTAAAACACCCCCAAATGAATCGCCAAAAGAAGTGAAGACAGATAAGAAGTCATTACCTAAATTAGCAAGTGAGGATAAGAATTGATTTTTCTTTTCAAGTTCTTCTATTCCATTATTACAAGAAAGGAATAGAGAGATAAATAATGTTGCACAAATACTTTTTATCTTAATATTTTTAATATTTATTTTCATATATTACGTGCCTCCTTTCTCCCTTCCCTTCAACTAAAGAGGGCTACATACAATAAATAAAAAGGAAAATTACTTTCCGACCCACAAAGGAACAAGTGTTTGCATCTTCAGCTTTCTTCTCATCTTGATTATTATGAAAAGCTAATTTAACTACTTTTCAAGAATGATAGTGGTAATGATCATGGTGTGCTGATAATGCCTCTGTTATTAACACTAATAACTTATAATAAGAGTGCAACTCTCATCCCTTGAAACTAAGAACAAACCAAAATTAATAATAAATTGTCAAACTAAATAATAAAATAATTTAAGGTAATTAAGGAGAAATGCATTATAAATTAAGTAACGTTCAGAATGTATATGTTTCTACAGTGAATGTAGGAATAGAACAGCAAATGCTTTTATCAACCTTACCATTCTTATACCATCCAAATTTTTTACAGTATTACCATAGTAAAGCTAAAAAAGCAGAAATACCCATAATAAGGCATTCCTGCTTATCAAAACTTAAAAAAATTGCTTCAATTAATAGTTTAAACACAAAATCATACTATTTAGCTTTAGGTTTTTCCTTCACTAGTAGAATTTTCTTTTATGCAATCACTAACATCTTTTAAACACTTATCAAGTGTTCTTCTTATAGTAGATATTATTTCATTTAAAGTCTTACTAACTGCTTCTATTAATACCGCATTTATTCCGTCTGTTGGTGCATAAGTAGCAACAGTAGCTAATGCCCCATCCTTAGCCATAGCCCTTAATGCTAAACCGGCTGCTAAGACTGATGCATTTGTACTAACACTAGCATTTGCATTTGCATTATCTTTAGTAGCAACTGCAATATCATAAGCATTTGTTGCTGCACTAATCGCACCCGCTTTCTTACTTGTACCATCCTTAGCTGCTTCAATTGCTGCTAATATATCTGCACCGCTAGCCGAATTGACTGCCATATTGGCTGCTTTTAATCCAGTAACATCAGAACCAACCTGGCTATTAGTATTAAATAGCTTTGCAATTGTATTAGACTCCGTAATAGTTTTATTAGCATTTCCTTTTAAATCAATCTTAGCATCCTTAGCTGCTTTATAAATCTCGCTAATACCTTTAACAAGCTCCTGTACACTTTTTTCACTTGCCGGAGTTGCACTCTCACCATCACCATTAGAACTAGCTATTTTTTTACTAGCTCCATCGGTAGCATCCTTAATTTTATTTGCTCCTTCAACTATCTTTTCCAAAATATTAATTGAGTTATTAATTGCTTCATCAGCTTTAGCTTTTTTTATTAAATCATATTGCTCATTTCCCTTTATGCCCTCTAATTTATCTTTAACTGATTTAACTGCGTCACCAATTTTACCTAATTGTCCCCCAACATCTTTCTTAGTTGTCTCTGCAGTAATACCAAACGAACTTGTCACCATATCAGAAAAGGAAGTAAAAATATCTAAGAATCCTTGTTTTAAATTAGATATAAAGAGTATAGAATCCTTTTTCTTCTCAAGTTCTTCTATCCCATTATTACAAGAAAGGAATAAAGAAATAAATAATGTCGCACAAATACTTCTTATACTTATATTTTTAATATTTATTTTCATATATTACGTGCCTCCTTCTTTCCACCCTTTAACTAAAAAGGACTAAAGAGGCGAAATACAATAAAAGGGAAATAGCTTCTAATGTAGAGAAGTATTTCCCTTAAATAACTTTATTATTTTATTTACCGATCTTTTTCTAAATTTTATCGATTATTACTGTCCACTCACTGTCGCATCTGTAGATTCATCCTCTTGTTTAACTGCAGCTAGTGCTTTACTTATTGTTTTTAAACCACTATCAACAGTATTTCTAATAGCAATTATAAGAGTGCTAAGCGTCTTGTTTACAGCACTAGATACTGCACCATTTACTGCGTGTTCAGCTTTATCTTCATTCTTAGCAGAAAATTTACCATCCTTAGCCATTGCCCTTAATGCTATTCCTGCTGCAATAACTGCATCCTTATTTACTGCATTAAGAGTTTTACTATTCTCAACCTTAGCAATGGCAATACTTGCAGCATTTTTTGCTTTCTCGATCGTTGAGTTGTTGCTATCAGCATTACCAGAAATAGCAATAGCTTTTAGTATGTCAGCACCTGTTACTGCTCCAATTGATGCACTTGCTGCAGCAGCTTCTGCATCTGTTCCATCAGTGCCTTGTTGTCCACTAAGCAACTTACCAATTGATTTTTGCTCTGTACTTGCAGTCTTAGTAGCAGTAGAATCGCCTTTGTCTTTTAATACTACTTCAACTATTTGATTAATCCCTTTAACTAGGGTATTTACACTAATTTCATTGGCCGCTACAGCAACCTCATTTTTAACAGCATTTCCTATAACACCAACACCTGTAGCACCACTAGCCGCAGTCTTAGCCCCTTCAGCAATCTTGTCTAATGTCTCAGTGATAAATTTATCAACGACTGTTCTAACTTTTTCATAATTACCATTCTTAGAAACTTCTGCTTGCAACTTTTCCTTAACAGATGTCATAGTTTTTTCAATAGCAGTAAAATATTTCCCTATATCTTCTTTCTTAGTATCAGCTTTAATACCTAAAGTATCAGTAATCATATCACCAAAAGAAGAAAAAATATCTAAGAATCCTTGCCTTAAATTAGATATAGAGAGTATAGAATCCCTTTGTTTTTGAAGTTCTTCTATTCCATTATTACAAGAAAGGAATAAAGAGATAAATAATGTTGCACAAATACTTTTTACTCTAATATTTTTAATATTTATTTTCATATATTACGTGCCTCCTTTTAAACTTATCCTTTGATTCAAGAAATCAGATAGATAATCTTTAAATAATAATCTATAAGTTAAATAAAGGCTTGCTTCTGCTTAATCACATAGAAATCAATAGCAATTTCATTGATTAGAGCAACTTAGATAACAAAAAAATAGGAATACCCATAAGGCATTCCTGCTTATCAAAACTTGTACAAAGCTTGATCCAATAAACAATAAATAGTCTAAATACTACTTATACTATTTAGATTTTTCGTTACTAGTAGAATTTTCTTTTATGCACTCACTAACATCTTTTAAACATTTATCAACCGTTCTCCTTATAGTAAATACTATCTCACTCACAGTTTTACCAACTGCTCTAGATAATACTGCATTTACTCCTTCTTGTGGAGCATGAGTAGTATTGATGGCTAATTTACCACCCCGAGCCATTGCCTTTAATGCTAAACCAGCTACTATTACTGATGCATTCTGTTTAACAGCAGCATCCTCAGCGTCATTAGAACCACTGTTATTAGCAATAGCAATATCATAAGCATCTTTTGCTAAATTAATAGTAGATGCTGGTTTTTCTTGACCATCCTTATTAGCTGCTTCAATTGCTGCCAATATATCTGCACCACTAGCTACATTTAATGCAACATTAGCTGCTTTTAATTCACTTCCAGCAAGACTACCATTAGTACCAAAAAGCTTTCCAACAGCTTTACAGTCACTACCAGTCGCTTTCCTAGCATCTCCTTTTGGAGCAACATCAGCATCCTTTGATGCTTCATAGACCATACTAATTCCTTTAACAAGATTCTTCACACTTGTTTCATCTGCTTTAACTGCATCAGCATTACTACTACCAGCATTAGCAATTTGATCATCAGCATCCTTAGTAGCTTCCTTAATTTTATTTGTTCCATTGACTATCTTTTCCAGAGTCTTAATTGCCTTAGCAATTAGGGTCTCGGCTTTATCTTTTATTAAATCGTAGCCACTACCTGATTTTATACTTTCTAATTTACTTTTAGCTGATTTAACTGCCTCACCAACCTTACCTAATTGTTCTCCAACTGATTTTTTAGTTGTAGCCGCAGTAATACCAAATGGATCTTTTAGCATATCACCAAAAGAAGCAAAAACATCTAAGAAGATTTGTCTTAAATTAGATATGGAGAGTATAGACTGATTTTGTTTTTGAAGTTCTTCTATTCCATTATTACAAGAAAGGAACAAAGAGATAAATAATGTTGCACAAATACTTTTTACTCTAATATTTTTAATATTTATTTTCATATATTACATGCCTCCCTTTCCTTTATATAAAAAGGATACATACAAAAAAAGAAACACTATTCCCATAACGAAATATGGAAAGTGTTCCCCGTAAATTACTTTCATTATTTAGTTTATTTATCTTTTTTTTTTAATCCTATTTACTTTTACTTAGTAACAACACCAGATTCTGTAGTCATAAAAGTATCATTAGAATTAATGTTCATAGCGTCTTTAACAGTCTTAAGTCCCGCATCAATTGTTTTCCTTATTGCTATAATGAGTGTGTCTAATGCTTTAGTAACTGCACTTGTTGCTGCACCTTTAACTGCCTTAATAACTTCAGCAGTAGGCCAGTACTATCATTAGCGAATTTACCACATTTTGCCATTGTTAGTGATGCTATACATTATGCTATAATATTTTTTAATTACTGGTTTAGGCACACGATTATTAAAAATAATAATAGACTATAACCTTAGCTAATTCACTAATCTATCTAAATAGAGTTTTTAACATGTCATCTCCAGTTTATTGCTCTACTTGACTTAACCTACTCTTTTGATGCTGCTTTATATGCATTAACCATATCATCTAAATTCCTCAAAATATAAGTTACTATTTATCAATTAGTACAACATTTTATAGCGTAAATACAATAAAAGAGAGCCCTAAAGCCCTCTTAAGGATATTCAATCATTGATTTTATGTCTCAGAATTGATCTTATCAAAAATTACAGAAGTAACATTAGGATTAATTTTTAATAGCATCTTTAACTGTTTTAAGTCCCTCATCTATTGTTTTTCTTATTGCTATAGTTAATGTATCTAATGCTTTAGTAACAGCATTGACTGCTATCCCTTTAACTGCAGTAGAAATATCACTACCAGTATTACCATTAGCAAACTTACCACCCTTTGCCATAGCTCTTAATGCTATAGCGCCTGCTATAGTTGCATCTTTAGGAGCAGTAACATTAGCAGTAGAAATAGCCTGTTTAGGATCAGCATTAGCTAATTTAACAGAATCAGTATTTTCAACCATAGCTTTTAATATGTCAGCACCAGTTACAGCCCCAACAGCTTTAGCAGCATCAACTGCAGCCTTTTCTGCATTAGCAGTAATATTACCTTTAGAAGCATTACCAAATAAAAGCATTGCATCATCAGTAGTACCATCTCTTTGACCACTAGCAGCTAAAGCTTTATTATTATCACCAGCATCAAGTTTACCCTCATTTTTAAGTACTATACTTACAATAGCCCTAATTCCATTTATTAAGTTTGAAACTTTACCTTCCTCACGATTACCTGCAGCATTTTGATCGGCAGCAGCTTTACCAACATTACCAAGTAGCTCACTATCATTACCAATAGCATCACTAACAGTCTTAGATCCTTGAATTATTTTATCAAGTGTATTATCAATTAGTGTTTTTACAGCAGTCT
This sequence comes from Borrelia coriaceae, assembly GCF_023035295.1. NCBI lineage: Bacteria > Pseudomonadati > Spirochaetota > Spirochaetia > Spirochaetales > Borreliaceae > Borrelia > Borrelia coriaceae. The sequence continues at coordinate 17,758 of NZ_CP075092.1, read as the reverse complement.
CTACTCCAACAACGTTAGGATTTTCTTGAGTCTTCATGTCCTCAACAATCTTATTAAGAGCTGTTTTAGTATTTTCTAAATTGTCTTGTACTTTTTTAAAATAAGTTGCAACATCAGATTTCTTAGCATCTGCTTTAAACCCTAATGATTCAGTCATTATATCCCCAAAAGAAGAGAAGACAGATAAGAAGTCATTACCTAAATTAGCAAGTGAGGATAAGAAAGTATTTCTCTTCTCAAGTTCTTCTATTCCATTATTACAAGAAAGGAATAGAGATATAAATAATGTTGCACAAATACTTTTTACTTTAATATTTATTTTCATATATTACGTGTACCCTTTTTCCTATCTTTAACGAAGGAGACAATATAAATAATACCTTTAGCTAAGTAAAAATTTGCTTCTAGTGAAGCATATAAAAATCAATAGTAATTTTACTGATTAAACCTATTTAGACAGCAACTTATGTAATATAAAAACAGGAATACCTATAAAGCATTCCTGATGCGTTAAAATTGTAAAATCTCAATCAAATATGACAGTTTAAACACTAAATTATACTATTTAGATTTAACTTTTACTTCACTAGTAGAATCTACTTTTATGCAATCACTAATATCTTTTAAACATTTATCAACTGTCCTTCTTATAGTAGATACTATTTCATTTACAGTTTTATCAACTACGCCTATTAATACTGAATTTACTGCTTGACCTGGAGCTTGAGTAGCCTTGGTTGCTAGTTTGCCACCCTTAGCCATAGCTTTTAATGCTAAACCTGCTGCTATTGCTGATGCATTTGTGTTAACCTCACCATCACTAATATTGGTATGACTTTTCTGAGCAATAGCAATGTCATAAGCATTTTTTGCATTTTGTATGTCGCCAGCACCATCTTTTTTATCCTTAACTGCAGCTATTGATGCTAATATATCTGCACCACTAGCTGCAATTACTGCTCTGTTGACTCCATCTAGTGCCTTAGTATTACTACCAACATTACTAGTTAGATTAAATAACTCTGCTACCTCTTTAGAGTCAGCAATTTTTTTCTTATCATTACCTTTTGGAGCAGTACCAACTCCTTTTGCTGCTTCAAGGATCAAGTTAATACCTTCAATAAGACCCTTTACACTTTTTTCTTCTGCCGGCTCTGCATTCTCAGTATCAGTAACCTTACCACCAACTGGACTATCATCAACAGTAGCATCTTTAATTTTAGTTGCTCCATCAACTATCTTTCCCAAAATATCAATTGCCTTAGTAATTAAGGTCTCAGCTTTATCTTTTATTAAATTGTAACTCTCATCTAATTTGATGCTTTCTAATTTAGTTTTAGCTGAATTAGTTGCGTCACCAATTTTACCTAATTGTTCTCCAACCCCTTTCTTAGTTGTAACTGCAGTAATACCAAATGTATCTTTTAGTAAATCACCAAAAGAAGCAAAAATATCTAAGAAACCTTGTCTTAAATTAGATATAGAGAGTATATAATCCTTTTCCTTTTGAAGTTCTTCTATTGCTCCATTATTACAAGCAAGGAATAAAGAGATAAATAATGTTGCACAAATACTTATTAATCTAATATTTTTAATATTTATTTTCATATATTATACTACCCCCTTGACACTATTCTCTAACAAAGGGGTTAGACAGAAATTAAAGGAAAACAACCTATCCTCAAACAGAAAAGTGTTTCCCTTAAACGACTTTATTATTTAGTTATGTTTATTTACTATTTATTTAGTAGAAATACCATCTTCATTAGATATAGTAGTATCATTAGGATTAATTTTCATAACATCTTGAACGGTTTTAAGTCCTGCATCTATTGTTTTTCTTATTGCTATTGTGAGTGTATTTAATACTTTAGTAACGGCACTTATTGCTGCATCTTTAACTGCAGCTGTATACTCATCATTATCAGTCGAAAAAGAACCAGAAGCAACACCAGGGAATTTACCATCTTTAGCCATAGCCCTTAACGCTATAGCACCTGCTATGGTTGCATCTTTAGCCTTAGCTTCAGCAGCTTTAGTATCAGCAGTCTTACCATTTATAACTATAGCTTTTAGAATATCAGCACCAGTTACGGCTCCAACAGCCTTAACGGCATCAGCTGCTGCCTTCTTTGCATGCCCAGAACCAGAACCAACTCCAGAACTAGCTGAAGCATCAAATAAATTTCCTGCCTCACCGTTAGTAGGAGTACTACCACCAGCACGATTGTCAAGAGCATCAGCCTTTTTCTCAGTGCCAGCATTAGGATTACCCTTTTCTCCAAGTACCAATTTTATTATATCTTTCATTCCCTCTATTAATTTATCAACATTACCTGCAGCACCACCTTTAGTCTTAGCATCAATATTAGCAATTGGTTCACTCGCATTACCAATCGCCTCACTAACAGCATTAGCACCAGCAATGATCTTAGCAAGCGTATTAGTCACTAAGTTATTTACAGCCGTCTCAGTTGCAGTAGCATTAGGATTTCCTTCTGATTTCATGTCAGCAACAAGTTGCTCAAGCTTGGTCTTTGTTTCTGTTAAGCTGTTTTCTATATTCTTAAAGTACTTACCAATCTCAGACTTTGGTGTCTTAAAATCAAAACTTAAAATACCACCAAGTGTATCCCCAAAAGAAGTGAAAACGTTTAAGAAGTCATTACCTAAATTAGCAAGTGAGGATAAGAAGTTATTTTGCTTTTTAAGTTTTTCTAATTCCTCACCAGAATTATTACAAGAAAGGAATAGAGAAATAAATAATGTTGCACAAATACTTTTTACTCTAATATTTTTAATATTTATTTTCATATATTACGTGCCTCCTTTTATCCTTTTCCTTCAACTAAAGAGGCTAAACATAAAAAAGGAAAAAACAATTCTCATACAAATATAAGTGCCACCCTTAATTACTTTATCATTTAGTATTTAATCTTTTTACTGACAATTCTTTATCTTTGTCCACCAGTTACTGAACCTGTTATCTTAGTGACATTTGTAAAAACAGATCTCAAAAAAACAGGAATACCTTATAGATATTCCTGAATATCACAACACTTATAAAAAATCAATTTTAATGAATAGTTTAAGCATCAAATTATACTATTTAGATTTTACTTCACTACTAGAATTTTCTTTTATGCAATCACTAACATTTTTTAAACATTTATCAACTGTTCTTCTTATAGTAGATACTATCTCATTTATAGTTTTCCCCACTGCACCTATTAATACTGCATTTATTTCTTCTTTTGGTGCATTAGTAGCAACAGTTGCTAATTTACCATCTTTAGCTATAGCCCTCAATGCTATTCCTGCTGCTATTACTGCTCCTTTTGTCCTAACGTCAACATGAGCATCTCCATGATTTTGAGTAGCAATAGCAATGTCAAAAGCATTTGTTGCATCTTTTATTTGACCAGCGGGCTTACTTGTACCACCCTTAGCTGCTATATCAATTGCTGCTAATATATCTGCACCACTAGCATTAGTTAATGCCATATGAGCTGCTTTTAATGCATCTGCACCACCAATACTACCATTATTACCAAACAGGTTTCCAACTTTTTTAGAGTCAGTCACTGTTTTAGTAGCATCTCCTTTTGGATCAATACCAGTTTCCCTTGCTGCTCCATAAACCATGCCAATTCCTTCAACGATACTCTTCACACTATCTGTATCTGATGGTGGGGCCGCATCCTCACCATCTTTAGTAGCATTACCAATTTTATTATCAGCACTACCAGCAGTAGCTTCTTTAATTTTACCTACTCCATTAACTATCTTATCCAAAGTCTTAATTGAATTATCAATTGAGGTCTCAACTTTGTTTTTTATAAAACCAAAATGCTCTTTTTCCTTTAAACTTTCTAGGTTACCTTTAACTAATTTAACTGCCTCACCAACATTACCCAACCGTTCTCCAACTGCTTTTTTAGTTGTAGTTGAAGTAATACTAAATGATTCTTTTAGTGAATTTCCAAAAGAAACAAAAGCATCCAAAAATATCTTTCTAGAATCTGCAATTATATCATTTAACCCTTTTCCAGCTCCCTTATCTGCTAAGCTTTCTTCTATTCCATTATTACAAGAAAGGAATAAAGAGATAAATAATGTAACACAAACACTTTTTATCTTAATATTTTTAATATTTATTTTCATATATTACGTGCCTCCTTTTAACCCATCCTTTAACTAAATAGGCCAGACACAAATAAAAAAAGGAAAACTACTCTCATATAAAAAAGTGTTTTCCTCTAATGACTTTATTTTTTTAATTATAACGTTTATTTATTTAGCAGCAGTACTAGATTCAGTACTTACAGCAGTGTCATTATCACTTATATTCATAACATCTTTAACTTTTTTAAAACCATCATCCACTGTTTTTCTTATTGCTATAGTTAAAGTATTTAATGCTTTAGTTATCGCACTTAAAGCTGCTCCTTTAACTGTAACAGTAACATCATCCCCAACGTTACCATTAGCAAACTTACCACCTTTAGCCATCGCTCTTAACGCTATAGCACCTGCTATAGTTCCATCATTAGAAGCATTAATACCAATAGAACCAGCAGCTCCAGCATATTTAGCTAATTTCATAGAATCATCATTTTTAACCATGGCTTGCAATAAATCAGAACCGGATACAGCACCAACAGCCTTCGTTACATCTGATGCTGCTTTTTTTGCATTCGAAGCAATAGCAGAATTAGCAAATAAGTTACCTGCTTCACCAGCATTATCACCTCTTGCACCAGCTCCAACAGTACCATCATCAGACTTTTTATTATCACCAGCAACAGGCTCACCTTTACCTTGAAGCACTACATCTACAATTGCTTTAATTCCCTTTACTAGGTCCGTAACATCTCCAGGTACACCTTTAGCATTTCCACTAGCAACATCAATATTACCAAGTAGTTCACCATTTTCAGTACCAATAGCCTCACTAGCAGTCTTAGCCCCAGCAATTACTGTGTCAAGTATTTTATTTAAAGTTGTTACTTCAGTCTCTACTTTACCAGCATCAAAATTATTTGCAGCTCTCATATTCTCAACCATTTTTTCAAGAGATGTCCTGGTTTTTGTCAAACTATCCCCTATACTCTTAAAATATTTAGCAACAGCAGCTTTCTTGGGATCTTTCTCAAACCCTAATGTTCCAGTCATCATATCACCAAAAGAAGTAAAAACATCTAAGAATTGTTGTCTTAAATTAGATATAGAGCGTAAAGACTGATTTTCCTTTTGAAGCTCTTCCATTCCATTATTACAAGAAAGGAATAGAGAAATAAATAATGTTGCACAAATACTTTTAACTCTAATATTTTTAATATTTATTTTCATATATTACCTGCATCCTTTCTTCCCCATCCTTTAATTAAAGAGGCTAGAAATACAAAAAGGAAAATAACTACTATATAAGAAGTATTTTCCTTAAATGACTTTATTTTTTAGTTCAATTATTTATTATTAAATCTTAGATTATTTACTTTGAGCCTCTGAAGCGCCCTTATCAGCAGTTACAGAAGGATCATGATCGCCAAGTTTCATAGCATTCTTTAACTTTTTTAAGACCTTTATCTATTGTCTTTTTTATTGCTATAGTTAAAGCATCTAATGCTTTAGTTACTGCACTTACTGCTACTCCTTTAACTGCAGCAGTAATATCAGTAGATGAATGGTTAGCGAATTTACCGCCTTTAGCTATGGCTCTTAATGCTATAGCTCCTGCTACTTCCGCATCTTGAGGATTAGCAACATTAGCAGCCGAGGTAGGACTAGTATTAGCTAAATTTGCAGTAACACCAGAACTACCTTGAGAAATGGCCTGCAAGATATCCGCTCCAGTTACTGCTCCAACAGCTTTTGCTGCATCACCCGCAACTTTCTCAGGGGTAGAAGCAATACTACCATCACTAACATTACCAAATAACTTTCCTACATCACCAGCATTAGAACCCCTTTGAGTAGTACCATTTTCAGCCTTTTTATCATCACCAGCTTTAGGATTTCCAACAAGAGTTCCTTTATCATCTTTAAGTACCACTCCTACAATATGCTTAATTCCATTGATTAAACTATCAATTTCAGTCCCAACATCGCCTTTTTTATCATTAGTAGTAGCAACATTACCAATTGGTTCAGTACCTGCATTACCAATAGCCACACTAACAGCTTTAGAGCCTTTAATTATATCATCCAATTCTGCATTTAAAGTTGTTACAGCATCATTTGTATCAGAAAAATTACGATTCTTTTCTTTTTTCATATCTTCAACAATTTTCTTAAGATATGTCTTAGTCTTCTCTACAGTTTCATGAATTTTTTCAAAGTAATCTTTAACATCAGATTTCTTGGGATCTGCCTTAAATCCTAATGTATCAGAAAACATCTCGCCAAAAGAAGTAAAGATAGATAAGAAGTCATCACCTAAAGTAACTAAAGACTTTAAGAATTTATTCTGAGGATTCTCTTCATCAACAGGTCCATTATTACAAGAAAGGAATAAAGAGATAAATAATGTTGCACAAATACTTTTTAATCTAATATTTATTTTCATATATTACGTGCCTCCTTATTTCCTATCCTCTAACTAAAGAAACTAGACAAATCTTATTATTACATTTCACTTTTTATTCTTATTCTTCTTATTTTCATAATTTATTATGCTAAATGCTCACACAACTTTTTCAATCTTAAAGCTTACAACAAAAACTATAATCGTAATCTAAAACTTGAAATTCAATTACATCTAATAATTAGTAAAGAATGGGTTTAAATCAAATAAATATACCCTTAACAATTTAATTAACATAGTTGGAATATATTTAAAAGTATACAGTACGTTTTTTCTTAATGCATATCAGTATTAACTGTATAAAATGATTTTCTACTTGCACAGGAGATTGAAATGAAAGTTATAAAAAATATTTTTTTGCCCTTCTTATTTATAATATTTGGTTGTAGTCATAATTTATTTAGTAAACCATCATCTGGCCTAATTAAGGATTATACTGAAATAATGTTTGATAATAATAAATATTTTTATATAGAAGAACTACCCATAAAGTTCAATTTAGAGCTTGAATTCTTGGATAGTAAGTCTGAAACTTCAAAAAGTTACCACCAATTATTAGGAAAACAAGTTATTTCAACAAGAAAGAGCTTTTATCAAAATAGTTCGAATAAAACTAATAAATTATCTGTTGGTAAAACTAGTATAGTAATAGATTCAGCATGTCTAAATAAATTAAATATTAAAACTATAAGAGAATTAAACGAATACTTAAAGAACAAAAACTTGAATGATTTAAATATTAGATTTGTTTTGGACTCTAATATTAGTAAATTAGCGTCAAACTCAAATAAAAGCCTTTTGAGTACACAATGCATTGTTTTTAGCTATAACGAATTAATTATTTTTAATAATAGTATTAAAAATAAGACAAGTAACATAAATTTAACTTTAAATATTGCTAATAAAAATTTGAAAAGTGATACATATAATTTATTACCCAAGGAATATGATAAATACATAGAAAGTGAAAATAAATTTGTTAATAATAAAAATAAAGGTAATCATTATTTTAAAATTAAAGGCGATATAGCAACTCTTTCAAATGCTTTAGAAGAAACTATCAAAAAAGTTAAGGAAGGAAGACTATAATAATTCACTTTTTAGAGATATTAAGATTAAAATCTTGATATGCATTATTATATCAGATTGGTGAAAAATTGAATTTTCAGAGAAAATATAGCTAAAATAATTAAATAGCAAAGCTATCCATTATTGTGGATAATAGGTCATTTCTTTACGGATATACATTAATCTCCATCAGAATAAAAGTTTATAGAGTAAAAATATTTAAAATTATATTGGTATGGGATCCCGATCCCTTTTATCACTATATCACCTAAGATGACTAACAACTTTTCAAAAACATAGATCATGTATAGAAATATTAAAATATTTTCCTAATGCATGTAAATTTTCAGTCAGCATATGCTTTTTTAAAAATAAGCAGCTTTACTTTTATGTTGAATTAATACCTAATTAATTATGTTAATAATATAATTAATTTTATTACTATTCCTTCAACTTCAATAGGAATAGTACAGAAGCTAGTAATAGCCCTATCATCAAGTGAAATTATTATTCTTCTTAACCCACATACTATAGCACCTGACATAATCATATCTTTTGATTTGCTCTTACCATAAAGTATCCCCTTCTACTATAAAAGAAAAAAAATAAATAGCAAAAGGTCCACTATCTATAAAGAATGCATAAATTACATGCCTCTTTTTATACTATCCTCTAATTAAAAGATTGGATAGTGAGAAAACTCCAAAACAAAAGCAAAACAAAAGCAAAACAAAAAACAAACACATAGCTATTGCCAATTTTCTATCTATTGACTTTATTACTGCAAAAAAATTAGTTAATACAATTTTCTAAATGCAACTATTTTCATATATGTATATGCATTTCTATCAGATAAGAAACAATATCCTTTAGTAGCAATACTTTAAAAGAGATAAGTACATAAAAAACCCCTTTCTTTTACTATATTATGTGTTGGCAAATATTTCCTAACACGAACAAAATAAGTTAATGAATTTACTTATTTTCACACATAAATATTAAAGTTAGAACATACAGCTGATATCCTAATATTTAAGACCAATTTATTTAAATAAACCCATAGCAATAAACTTATTGCCAAAGTAGTATATAAAAATATTTAAAATCAAAAAACAAACAAAGAAAAACTTTTTATTACTTCTAGATTAATTTGAATTCTTAAATAAACAATATTTTGATGATATAAATTCAGATGTCGCGTTAACAAAGGAAACAAATTCATAATCAACAGAACATGTTTTTGATATTTTTTAATAACCATAACCTTAAATGTAAAATTCTCTATTTTTTGTACTATTTATTCTCCATAAAGGACAGTCAAATCTTTTAATACCTTAATACTTAGATTATACACAGAACTCTTTTGAAACTTGAATTTGGTAATCTTTCACATCAATAGCTAATATACACCTTATCTTAACATAAATATTCGTCTATATTGTCACATAGGTGTGTTTTATTAATGCTCACTAAACACAATGAGAAACCATAATAACTATTATTATTCAATAAAAAAAGATATATTATTAAAAAAACTTCTTACTGCCGATTTTTTCGAGTCATTTTTTTTATACTCAGAATCGATTTTAAGAATTTGAATAAGCACTTCTTTGACTGGAATACCATACTACTTGCCATATCTGACTTCAAATATGCATATAAGCAATGTTTGATATGCTACTATAATTTTACATCTTACTATTAAATGGTATTATGAATGTTTATCTCTTGAGTGGTTTTAAATCCATTCACCTACAACAAAGTCACAATTTCTTTATATAACATCTAAGACATTCCTTTAAGATATGGCACACTTTCCATACTTTACAGATATGAATAAATTTGTTTCATCCATTATTATACTAAATATTGACACTTTAATTTTTGGTGTGTTTTCATTTTGAACAACATCTTTTGTCATTTTATTTGTATGTATTTAATTTTTTATATCGCATAAAAAATAGTCATATATCGAAATGATTAAGCGTATAAATAAAAAAGTAGGTTCTATTGATAATTTTAAATTAAAATTATCAATAGAACCTACTAAAGTTCACTAGATTACTATTTCCGGAGTATTAAATATATTAATACAGCCTGAAAAAAGGTTATCAAAATTAATGAGATTTTTCAAGTTGTTTATTTGCATTAATCATTTTTTAAATTTAAACTGGAATATTTTTTAAATAGTATATTCAAATAATTCCTGTCATTTGAAAAAAGTGTATCCAATACGAATGCCGTGAACTTAGAATTTTCTTTGTAAAAATTGTAACTCTCTTGGCTTTTAAGTTGAAATCTCAATGGTTTTATAGAATTTTGCTTTGATTTTCTTACTGTTTGACTTACTTTATCCTTTATTATTGCAAGTGACTCATTAATACCATTTTCAATGATATATTGCTCTGCAAGCATTCCTTCTGCTATGGCATTTGCTAATCTTAAATAAGCGTACACTTGCGTTTTAGCCATTCTATAACTTTTAATAAAACTGTCAAAATTTTTATGCCCATCAAATTTATAATATTCATTATCCTTTATTTCTTTTAAAATTCTAATATTTTCCACTTTGTAATAAATTTCTTTCCTAGCATTTTGTTTAAGTTTTTCTTTTAATTCATTATAACGAACCAAATTTTCATGTTTTAATGCAGTTGATTCTGTATTTTCATTGGTATTTAAAATTCTACTATTTAGAATAACATTTTTCATTTTTTCTCCTTTTATAGTGCGTTAAACGCACTGTTTAGTCTTTGATTCAGAAAGTTATTTAAAGATCTTTCATAATCTTTTATATAGTCTTTGGTTAAGTCAAAAATATCATTTTTTGATATCCTTTTATTTAAGTCTTCTCTTTCGTGAATAAAACCTAAAAATCCTTTTTTAGACTGTATGTATTCTAATAATTCTTTTTGTGTGTTATTTTTCTTAAATCTAGTAATAAGAATAAAAATTTTAAGTTTTATTCTTAATTCTTTCATATAAAATTCCACCAGTTCTAAACTTTCAACTGACCATTTTTCTGCTGTCATAGGTACTATTATGTGATTACTGCATATTAAAGCATTAGCTAGTGTGGCATCTAGACTAGGATTAGTATCCAATATTATATAGTCATATTTTTTTTGTAAAAAAAATAAACACTCCTTTAGTCTTAATTCTTTTAAAGGAATAGATTCTCGTATAAATTTGTGTAGATGAATATAACTGGGAATAAAGTCAAGATTATCTTTCATGTTCACTATTGAATTGTTGATATCTAATGTTTCATTTAAAACTTTATATATATTTGTATTTACTATGTTAATATTTTTTTTTAATAGTTTATCATGATAATAACTAGTAGTTGATGCTTGAGTGTCAATATCTATTAACAAAACTTTATATTTTTTTGATAATAGAGTTGCAAATATGATAGCACTCGTACTTTTTCCAACCCCGCCTTTAATTGATGCTATAGTGATTATTTCTGGTTTTTTTCTATCCATTTAGTTATGATCCCTCCATCTGGTAACTGCTTTTCATAAAATTTGTATACTTCATGTTCTAAGTTAACGATTCTTTTCAATAAACTTTGAACATAAGTTTTGTTAAATTTTTCTTTCTTGACTAAAGCATGGATTGCTTTTATATAACAGAAAATGCTGCCTTTTTTAAATCTAAATTCTATATAATAAGGTTTATATATCGTTGCTGTTTCATTAGATTGTTTTTCATCATCTTTATATCTGATTAAAATTGTGTTTTTGATTCTTTTAAATCCGTAAAACATGCCTAGAAATTTGTCACTATTATCTTTAACTTTAAATAAGTGAAATGTATTTTTATTGTTGTTGTCAAACAATCCTCTTAAAGAGATAAAGAATTTACCTTTTTCTCTTTGGCTATTTCCAAAAGTAAAAAGATCGTTAAACACTTTTGTATGATATAACGTTCTAGTATTTATTTTTTCTATCTTGGAGAAAGAATTTTTTATTCTTTCTTTTGGACTAATTTCTAATTTTTTTTTTCTTAATTTGTGTAGCGAGTTTTCCATTTATGATCCTTAAAATTTGTTTTTTACTTTTTAGTTTTTAGTTTTTTGTGGTATTATTTTTTATCTCTAAGCTTTTTAACCATTTTTCTACTTTTGACATGTTGTTTTCGTATTCCTTTTTATTTGCATTTTCTTTTATTTTATCTAAGTATCTCATTGTTTTCCATTTGGATATCTTTTTTATTAAAGAATTTGTTTTGTTTATTGTTTCATTTTCTTTTATTTCATTTTTTGCATATTTATTATAATTAATATTAATAGTTATATTATGACTAACATTTTTAGTTACATTTTTAGATTTAAATATTTTAGCCTTTACATTGTTAAAATATTTAAATCTTGTTTCTTTTGTGAATATAAATATTTTATTTACATCGTGTTCTATAATTTTTTCTTTGGCTTTAAGTACTTTTTTTAAGTTTGTAATACTATACTTAGTTATTGTATATCTTATGTATGAACCATTTCCTTCACCTAATCTTAATAAAGTTTTTTTAATAATGTCTTTGTTACATAGAAAGGTTAAATCTTTTCTTAAAGTTCTTAGTGTAATTTTTTTGAGACCGTCTTTAGATAAAAAAATGTTTAATGCATTTAAAATAGTTGTTTGATTGTATTTAATTGCATTATTTTGGAAATATCTAATTATTGATAATATTTTGTAATATCTGTTATGATATTCTTTTAATGGCTTTGTATAGGTTTTAGTTTTAAAGTCTGTATTTAACATATTAAGCTCCTTAGAAATAGATATTATGTTCATCATACATAATTTTTGTGTAAAAGTAAATATCCATTTTTTTGTATAGAGACTTCTTTTTAAGGAGTTTAATATGCTGAACTTAACACATCAGTAAGCATTTATATTTTGTATTTCGATTTCTCTATAACCATTCATTGATAGAAAGTATACAAATTATTTTGAGATTGAATTTTGTTAAATTTTGATATATTTCTTTATTAGCTTTAGTATTTTATCGTCAAAATAAAATACTAAAGTACTTTTTATTTTTTTGTCTTGTTTTTTTACGTATTAACAAGGTTAGCTGAAGATATTAAAACTAAATTTAGTTGAGATGTAGCATATATTTATATGTAAAATCAAATTTAAGCATTTATCATTTTATGTAAAATATTGTTCCTAAAGAGCTATCTATAGGTAAAATAGATGTTTTTTTATAAATTTGGTAACCTTCTTAGCATACCTCTTGTTTTTATTTGCAAATACTTAGATCGTCTCTACATTTGTTATATTATTTTTATTAACTTTCTATTTTACAATGATGCATTTATATATACAAATTTTAATTTCTTATTTCTAGTTGATTTCAAGTGTACTTTTTAGTAATCTTTACCATTTTTATAATTAGTTTAACTTATATTTGCTTATAACTACTACTTTTTTTAAATTCACCTCTCTTAAATGCCCTTTCTTGACTTGCAAGCCTTAATTATGAGAGGTGAATTTATCCTTTGTTTACTGCTGACAACTGCTTACTACTGTATTTGAAAAATTATTAAATGCAGTAGTCTTTAGCGTATTGTCTTGGTCTGCTTGTATGAAATAGTCTTTTATGCGAGTTTTAAGATTGTTTTTACCATCTTCATTTCCATTACACTTGTTAAGTTCAGTATGTATATGATCTAGTATAGAATTTAACTTTGCATCATTTATAGATTTTATCGTTCCATTATCATTTAGTTCAAACAAGTGCCGTAGTATTTTCACTCTAATCTGATTGTCCGTTTCCTGTGGAAAGGCATTTATTAAGAGATTAAAAGCCTGTGTTTTGTTATTATCATTTTTTAGTTGCATTCTTATTACTCTTTCGTATATCTCTCTTCCTAATAAACTAATTACATACTTATTTATGTTAAGTAATTCTGCTTTGAGAGCTTGGAATCTTTCTTCATTGGTGTTGCTTGTTCTAGTTATATCGTATAGGACAATTATAAAAAATAGTTTTATACGTCCAGTAAGTGTATTTAGGTTATTACATTCATTTGTATCGTGGCAAGCTAAAGCGTTATTTATAAATTGAGTAATGGTCAAATTATTTAATTGTGAGTGTGTTTTATCTTTTAAAAAGTTATAGACTAGAGTAAAAACATTAGCTAATTCTTTTTGTTTTTGTACGTTTATTGAGCCTAGCCAATTTAAAAGGTTTTGACTTTTTTGTAATTCATCATCTGGCAATCGTTTTAATTCTATCACTTTATTAAATGCATTTATAAGAACATCAAGTTTTTGCTTTTCATCAGCAGTTAAAGTAACAGGTTTTATTTCGTTTTGTTCATGAGGCTTATTAGACGTGTCATTAATTGTATCCGAATTGCAACAGTAAAATAGTATTGTACTGTAAAATACTAATAATTTGGTAAATATTTGCATAATATTCCCCTTATTTAATTTTTATATATAATCTAAGTTATTATAGATTATTATTTTATAGTCAGTCTATATTATTGATGATTACGCATTGTTTTTGCAAAGTTTATTTTTTTGTTATAAAGTTTATGTTAACTTATTGGTTAACTTGTGTTAAAGAATATGAGTAGATTTAAGAAATCATTTGATGATTATATTGTGTATTTTAAAGAAGGAAAGCTTAATGATGCTAATATTGCAAAGGAAATGGACGTCTCAAAAGCAAATGTAAGTAAAATGAGACACAAATGGAAAGGAGTTAAAGATAATGCTGAATATGTTAACAATAATAAACTTACTTATTCATGAAGATACTCTGACTAATATCTTACTTCATGCATCCCAAAGTAATGCGCAAGCCCGTGATCTAAAGAGTCAGTTTAGTATGGCTCGTAGCCTTCTAGGAATAGAATTTATAAATTCATTTAGTAGATATGTAGAGTTAGAACTTAAAACTCATGATGATCAAATAGATAAAATAGAGTCTAAGATTATAAGTCTTTCTAAAGAGTGTGAACATTCACAAGAAGAAAATAGTAATGAAGACTTAAGACTTCAATTATCACAACTGAAAAAAGAAAGAGAAGTTAAGAAAATGCAGTTGTATTATGAGATGCTGCAAAAGCTAAAAGCAACAGATGTAGAATCACGTTTTTTGATTCTGCATATTCGTTCTCTTAGAGTGCATTTTAGTAAAATGAAGTTCCTATAATACATAAAATATTATATAATAATTAAATAAGGAGGTTTATATGCAAGAGTCATCATTACATGCTGTTAGTAGTCCACAAGTTTTTAATGGATATGTGACTGAGGATATGATCTATCAAGAATTTGTGAAGATGGGCATGCAAGATTATGTAGCAAATGATCTCTCTAAAAGATATTATCGTAATGAATTGACGTATAAAGATATTGAATATTTAGATAGTAATTTTAACCTGAAGTTAGAGATGTTGGAACGTAGCTTAAAATCAGAGATTGTATCAGTAAGAATTGAATTAGATAATAAGATAGATAATGTAGAGAGTAATTTAAATGTAAAGATAGGGAATGTGAGGAGTGAATTAAAGTCAGATATAAAAGATCTAGATAATAAGATAGATACTAAGTTTAGTGAACTAGATAATAAGATAGATCTTAACAAAATGGAGTTAGATAATAAGATAGACAAGACAGCATCAGAGTTTAGGAGCACATTGCGAGTGCACAATTGGATGTTAGGAACAATTATTACTATATGTTTAGGAATTTTATTGACACTAATCTTTAAATAAGTCACTATTTTAAAATAAGTAAATGTAAATTAAGTGTCTTTTCTTCCTTTTTTGAATCCATATTATAAATAACAATTTTATGTCAAAATCAATATTTTTTTGTTGAAGATGTATTAGATTAAGTTTTAATGGTATTTTGAATTTTACTAATTAATTTGGGTTTTGGTTAGTATTGGGAAATTGGTTTTAAGATATTTAATATTTACTTTTTTAAGAAAAAGCACTAATGTAAAATTATGTTTTCTTTTTTATATTAGTGCTTTTTTGATAATTTTATGTTTATTTAAGTTTTAATTAATTTTTAATTTTATTAAATTCAGCTTTTAATATATCTATAATAATTGTATTAAGTCCATTTAATACTTTATTAACAGCATTAACTGCAGCTTGTCTAACATTTGTAGTATATTCATTATTATTGTTGTTTTTACAATTAGCAAATTTACCGTTTTTACTCATAGCTTTTAGTGCAACTGCGGCAGCTAAGTCAGCCTTACTTTTTGCTCCAGCACCTTTATCGTATGAACTTTTACCAGTAGTTAATCTTCCAGCGTTATTATCTTTATTACTACAACCTTGACTAATATCGTGAGTGTTACTTACTGTTGTAGAATTTATTATTGTTTTGAGCATTTCCTGTGCGTTGGCTTTAGATACGATTTGATTTAGTGCAGAACTAGATTTTAAATCTACAGCATTTGTTCCGCTATTAAGAGCGGCTGGGGCATATTGTGAACTATGAGCGGGAACTTCTTCATTGTTGTTTTGTTCAATATTTATATTAGGTATTTTTGCTATTTCACCTATTTCTTTAATTCCATCTATGATGTATTGGACGCTTTTTTTGTCGGAAGGGATAGAAGCTTTGTTGTCTGTGTTATTGATTTCTACAATATTAAAGTTTGAGTTGGTAGCATTAGCTAGTTTTTCTATGGCGTTTGTTATTTTGTCAATAGTTTTAATTATACTGTTATTTTCATTAGTTTTTTCTTTTAATGTATTTTTAATAATTGTTAATACGTCTTTTATGTTATTAAAGTATGTACTTATTTCATTTCTTTTGCTGTCATGTTTGAATTCAACCTTTCTAAATTTGTTTAAAATGTTAGAGATATCGTTTTCAGATAGGTTATTGATATCTATGTTTTGAACGGCTTGTTGTATTTGATTTTTCATTTCCTGAGTTATAGCAACAGTGGAACCATCTTGGTTAGAGATAGCATCAGCAACGAGGTTACAGCTAGCCAACATAGACATTATAGCAAGGACACTCAAAGGTTTTTTAAAATTTTTCATTATAATTTCCTCTCCTTAAATTATATGAATTGAAATATAGTTCATATTTTTTAAAAAAGGGTTATATTGGCTAAGATTTTTGATCAAAATTGTTGAAGGAGGTGAATATATACTAATGAGCGTTATTCCAAGATGACTGATAAGTTATGAGAATAATAGCGAATAGTATAAAAGTGTTTAGTACAATAGTGTGATAAGGCAAAATATTTTTGCAGTGATTTTTAGATCTTTTAAAGAGTAGTAATTGTTTTATATATTTCAATCTTAACAATTTATTATTATTTATAATAATAAATTGTTAAGATTGAAATATATAAATGTACTACATTTTAAATATAAATTAGTACGAATTTTGTATTCGATTATATATAACTTTAATTAGTATATTTTGGTATAAATTTTAGTTAAAAAATATTAAGATTTGTACTGTCATATATCTTAATTAAAAGTAAATAATAAAACTTTTTGTGAAAGAAATCAGTAAAATTTTAAAGTATATTAAAGATTTTTATGTGTATTTTTTTGCAATGTATGTTGTAGAAATATTATTAATCCTAATTTAGGAATTGATAAAAGAATATTATGAAAGTTGGAAATTATTATTTGATTTGTCTATATCTTATAAAGAATGTTATCTGTTGTAAAGTTAGGGATAGAAAATTTTGTTATTGAGTTTTATACTATTTGATATTAAGAAGTAATTTTATTAGGCTTTATTGTGCATTAGCCTGTAGTGGATTTGCATATCTTTGACACGTATTAATTTTCTTTTGAAATAGCTGTACTTGTCGCGTTTGTAATATTCTTCTTCGGATATAGCGAAGATATTAACTAAAGGAATTAAGAATAATAGAATTTTTAACATTGTTTAACCTTTAATAAAATGATACTTTAATTAAGGAAGAAAGGCAAGTGTATGAAGACAACTATTAATTTTTTACTGTCAACTATTGAGTTTTTTTGAACAACTTTTAAGTGTTGCGAAAGAGGGTAGATCAACTATTTCATTTTTAGTATGAACTATTGAGTTATTGTATACAACTATTTAGTTTTAATGCTCAACTATT